>NZ_JBHRWI010000048.1:0-56406 GCF_042647905.1 Amycolatopsis halotolerans | reverse complement strand
CCAGCCACCGCACCCACCACGACAGCACAACCCAGAGCAGCCTAAGTTCCTGGCATTGTGACTCAGCGTCCGTGAGGGTTCCCCTCACGGACTCGGCGATGCGGGCTTGGGCGACGCAGCTTGGGCTTTGGTCAGGACAAGCCGAGGTGGTCCCGCAGAGTAGGCCCGCTGTAGTCCTCCCGGAAAACCCCACGCTCTTGCAGCCTCGGCACCACCTCGTCGGCGAACCGGTCCAGCCCGCCCGGCGTCACATGCGGGACCAGGATGAACCCGTCCGACGCGTCCGCCTGCACGAGTTCGTTCATCGTCGACGCGACAGTCTCGGCAGAACCGATGAAGTTCTGCCTTCCGGTGACCTCGATGATCAGCTCCCGGCTCGACAGGTGCTTCGCCTCCGCCAGCTGGCGCCACTCATGAGCGGTCGCGACCGGGTCGCGGTGCATGCGGACGCTCGCGCGGCCCTTCGAGATCAGATCGCCGACCGTCGGGTCGAAGGACGGGAGCGGGCCGTTCGGGTCGTGGTCGCTGAGGTCGGTGTTCCAGAGCTGTTCGAGGAACTTGATCGCGGTCTGCTCGCTGACCTGCTGCAACCGGACCTCGTGGGCGAGTTCGTGTGCTTCGGCGTCGGTGTCGCCTAGGACGAAGGTGGCGGCGGGCAGGATGACCAGCTCGTGCGGGGCGCGGCCGTATTTCGCCAGGCGGCCCTTGACGTCCTGGTAGAACGCTTGGCCCGCTTCGAGAGTGCCGTGGCGGGTGAAGATGGCGTCGGCGGTCGCGGCGGCGAATTCTCGGCCTTCTTCGGAGTCACCGGCCTGGATGGTGACTGGACGGCCTTGCGGGCTGCGCGGGACCGGGAAGCGGCCGGAGATGGCGAAGTGGTCGTCGTGGTGGGCGAAGTCGCCGCCGTCGGCCAGGAAGCGGCCGGATTCCTTGTCCGCCAGGAGTTCGTCGCCGCGCCAGGAGTCGAAGAGTTCCCACGCCGTGCGCAGGAAGGTTTCGGCGCGCGAGTAGCGCTGGTCTTGCGGCAGGAAGCCGCCGCGGCGGAAGTTTTCGCCGGTGAAGGCGTCCCAGGACGTGACGACGTTCCAGGCGGCCCGGCCGGCGGAAAGGTGGTCCAGGGAGGCGAATTGTCGGGCCACCTCGAACGGTTCGTTGAAGGTGGAGTTGATGGTTCCGGCCAGGCCCAGGCGGTCGGTGACGGCCGCCAAGGCGGACAGCACGGTGAAGGTGTCGGGGCGGCCGACGACGTCGAGGTCGTAGATTTCGCCGCCCTGTTCCCGCAGCCGCAGGCCTTCGGCGAGGAAGAAGAAGTCGAACTTCGCGCGTTCGGCGGTCTGGGCCAGCTTGACGAACGAGCTGAACTCGATGTGGCTGCCCGCTTCGGGATCGCTCCACACGGTGGTGTTGTTGACCCCGGGGAAGTGCGCGGCGAGGTGGATGTGCTTGGCAGTCATGGAGAATCTCCCGGGAATCAGGCGGCGTAGCGGTTGGCCGGGCGCGGCAGGCCGAGCAGCTCGCGCAGGGTCGAGGCCTCGTATCCGGAGCGGAACGCGCCCCGGTCGCGCAGTTCGGGGACCAGCGCGCGGGTGATGGCGGTGAGGTCGTGCGGCAGGGCCCCGGGGCGGAGCCGGAAACCGGTCAGCCCGGCGGCGTGCCAGTCGAGCAGGAGGTCGGCGAGCTGGGCCGGGGTGCCGGTGAAGACGTGCGCGTCGGAGGCGAACTCGGCGCGGTCGTCCAGCCGGGCCTTGCGGTCGGCGGCGGCCTGCGAGATCTCGTCGAGGAAGACCACCAGGTCGGCGAAAACCTGAACGGGCGCACCGATTTCGTCGATGATCGACGCGGCGTGCGCGCGGTCGTTCGGGGTCACGTACACGACGTCGGCCTGGCGGGCGGCGAGGCGGTAGGCGTCGGGACCGTGCGCGAGTGCGGCGACGATCGGCTGGCCCTGCGGCGGACGCGGCGTGATGGACGGGCCTTTGACGGAGAACCAGCGGCCCTCGAAGTCGATGTAGTGCAGTTTCTCCCGGTCGATGAACCGGCCGGTGGCGACGTCGCGGATCTCGGCGCCGTCCTCCCAGCTGTCCCACAGCCGGCGCAGCACCTCGACGTAATCGGCGGCTTCCTCGAACAGGTCCGCGACCTCGGGCGGCGTGCGGCGGCCGAAGTGCTGGAACTCCTCCGGACTTCCGGAAACCTGCACGCGGACGCCTGCGCGGCCGGTGCTCACGTAGTCCAGCGTCGCGATCGCCTTCGACAGGTGGAACGGCTCCGTGTGGGTGACCACGGCGGTCGGGATCAGGCCGATGTTCGACGTCAGCGGCGCGATCCGCGAGGCGAGCAGCACCGCGTCGAGCCGGGTTTGCGCGCGGTCGGCGCGAGCAGCCGGTTCGGCGGGGTCGCGCAGGGAGAGGAAGTCCTCGAAGGTGACGAAGTCCAGGTGCGCGGCTTCGGCTTCTTGGACCAGCTCAGCCCAGTATCCGGCGGTGAGCAGGTCGGCCGGGCGGGCGTCCGGTTCGCGCCACGCGGCCGGATGCCAGCCGGCGCCTTCCAGCGCGACGGCGAGCCGTGGTCCGGTGAGCCCTGTCATGCTGCGTCCTTTCCCCGTGGATGCCAGCAGTGTGGCGCGGGAGCCGGGACCGGGGCGACGGTAACCAGCGTCTGGGACAGTCGGCGGGAACGGGAATAAACCGGTTGCCCGCTGTCGCGCGGACGCGGTTTGCTCGATGCCGATGAATCGGATGCACGCGGACGAAGCGGAAATCGACGACGACCTCGTTCGTCGCCTCGTCGCGGCCCAGTTTCCCCGGTGGGCCGGACTGGCGGTCTCGCGGGTCGCTTCGTCGGGGACGGAAAACGCGATGTTCCGGCTCGGCGACGAACTGGTGGTCCGGTTGCCCCGGCTGGAACGCGGGGCCGCCGAGATCGGCCACGAGCAGCGCTGGCTGCGGTGGCTCGCGCCTCGGCTGCCGGTCGCGGTGCCGGAAGTGCTCGGCGAGGGACGGCCTGGCGAGGGCTTCGAGTGGGACTGGTCGGTGCTGCGTTGGCTGCCCGGCGTCAACCCGGATTTCGGCGACGCTCAGGTGGCGCGGGATCTGGGCGGATTCGTGAAAGCGTTGCGCGGCCTGGACATTTCCGGTGCGCCGGAGGTCAGCCGGGGGCGTCCGCTGCGCACGCGCGACGCGCCGACCCGGGACGCGATCGCACAGCTCGGTGGTGATCCGGCGTATGTCGCGGCGTGGGAGAAGGCTCTTGCGGCACCGGAGTGGGCGGGGGGACCGGTGTGGCTGCACGCGGATCTGTCGCCGGGGAATGTGCTGGTCGACGACGGCGGGCTGACTGCGGTGCTGGACTTCGCGGGGGTAGGGATCGGCGATCCGGCGGTGGACGTGATCCCGGCGTGGAACACGTTCGCGGCGGCTGAGCGGGAGGTCTTCCGGGAGGCGGTGGAGGTGGATGACGCGACCTGGGAGCGCGGCCGGGGCTGGGCGTTGTCGATCGCGCTGATCCAGCTGCCGTACTACCGCGAGACTAATCCGGCGCTGGTGGCGAATTCGCGGCGCACGATCGAGGCCGTGTTGTCCGACGGCTAGCCGAGGTCGATCCGGATCGTCAGCAGGTCGGTGCCGAACGCCTGCACCGCGGTGCTGTTGAAGCGCGGCAACGACTTCAGCCGCGCCCGGGCGTCGTCCTCCGGAAGCAGGTGCGCGACCCCGCGCAGCCAGTGGCCGTGCAGGCGCAGCCGGACGTTCGGGTCGGCCTGGATGTTGCGCACGTACTGCGACCGCTCGCCGAATTCGGACACCAGCCAGAACTCCTGGCCGACCCGCCGGCCGCCGATCGGGGTCTGGCGGGGGAGACCCGAGGTGCGGCCGGTGGTTTCGAGCAGGGTCTGGCCGGGGAGCCGCGACAGGACGGGGTTGCCGAGCCGTCGCTGGAAGGTCGTGACGAGCTGGTGCTGCAGATCGCCGGGCCGCGAGGCACCGGCCGCGTGTCGTAACCGGGCCGGGATGACGAGTTCGTGGATCGGCACCGCCAGCGCCCACAGCTGGCGGGCCGGGAACCGGTCGTAGCTGACTTCGGTGGTCCAGTACACCCGGTCCGCGTCGAGGCGCACGATGTTGCGCGTCGTCATCAGCGGCGACGGGGCTTCGAGCACGACCCGGTCCGGCGTGGCCGAAGCGACCGTCCAGCCCAGCACCCGGTCGGGAGCCAGGCGAGTGGTCAGGCCGAGGCCCAGCCACCCCGCGCGCAGGAACGTCCGCATCGGCGGCGGAGCTTCTTCCCAGACCGCGCGGGCCCACTGCAGTGCGTCGCGCTGGTCCCCGGCGGGACGGGCAATGTCCACTGTGGACGTGAAATCCGGCACCCTGCCACGCTAGCACTCGCCGCCGGTCACGACGCCGGTTTCCAGCCCAGCTCCGGGCCCAGCCGGGTGGCCAGGTCGGTGAGGATCTGCACGTAGTCCTCGTGCTCGAAGGTGAACGGGAGCGCGAAGGCGACCTCGTCGATCTCCCGGAAGGCGGCGTGCTGGTACAGCTGCGAGGCGATTTCGGCAGAAGTGCCGACGTAGTCGCGCGAGAACAGCAAACCACCCGGACCTTGCGGGGTTTTCGTGCGCGGCAGGCGTTTTGCCGCATAATCCTCGTACTTCGCGCGCTGCTCAGCCGTCGCGCTGTCGGTCGGAATCACCACCAGGCCTTGCGAAACCCGAGCCTGCGCGCCGTCGGGATGATGCTCGCGAAACGCCCGCACATGCGAGAGCTGGATCTTCTCGAAGTCCGTCGAGCCCTCCTCGGCGCGGACGACGCTGCTGGTCAGGTAGTTCATCCCGGCTTGCCCGGCCCAGACCGCCGACCGGGTGCTCGCGCCGCCGTACCAGACGCGGCTGGCGAGGCCGGGCGAATGCGGCTGCACGCGGTCGGAGAACGTTTCGATGCCTTCGACCCCGCTGAATGTCGACGCGCGCTCGCCGCGGACCAGCGACAACAGCCGCGAGACCCGGTCGTAGCCGAAGTCTTCCTGGTCGCCGGTGTCCGGGTAGAGCGCGCCCCGCACGTCGTCGTAGTGCATCGGCGGGCTGACGCTGACGCCCGGGTTGAGCCGTCCGCCGGACAGCACGTCGACGGTCGCCAGGTCTTCGGCGAGGCGCAGCGGGTTTTCCCAGCCGAGCGGGATCACCGCGGTGCCGAGTTCGATCCGGCTGGTGCGCTGGGTGGCCGCGGCGAGCACCGCGACCGGCGACGAGATGCCGTACTGCAGGTGCCGGTGGCGCACCCACGCGCTGTCGAACCCGAGTTGCTCGCCGAGTTCGAGCACCCGCAGCGTGGATTCGTGCCCCGGGCGCGGGTCGTCGCCGTCGAACAGGCCGATCGTCAGGAAACCCAGTTTGCGCAGCGATTGCGTTTCGGTCGGCACGGCGCGTCCTTCCTCGGGTGAACTAAGCCGGAATAACCGCCGCGTGGCGTAGGTTGTTCCGGCTCGCTGAAACAAACGCAGAACACTGGGGAGTACGCACGATGCGCGCTTTGTCCATCACTCGCTACGGCGGTCCCGAGGTCCTCGAGGAGATCGAGGTGCCCGAGCCCGTTCCGGGGCCGGGCGAAGTGACCATCACGGTCTCGCACGCGTCCGTCGGGCTGATCGACGCGCTGATCCGCCGCGGCACGCTCGCCGAGTACGACTACGCGCCGAAGCCGCCGCTCGTGCCCGGGCTCGAGGTAGCGGGCACGATCCGCGCGGCCGGTCCGGACAGCGGCTTCTCGGTCGGGGACGAGGTCGTCACGCTCACGCTGCCCGGAATGGGCGGTTACGCCGACGTCAAGCTCGCGCCCGCCGCTCTCGTCGTGCCGCTGACCGGTACCGGAGTGGAGCGCGCGCAGGCGGTCGCCGGACTGGCGAACACCGTGACGGCCTACCTTTCGCTCACCGAGGCGGTGCGGCTGCCGAAGGACGCGCGCGTGCTCGTGCACGGTGCGCTCGGCGGTCTCGCCTCGGTGTATCCCGAGGTGGCGCGGCTGCTCGGCGCGCGCGAGGTCGTCGGCACGGTCCGGCGGCCCGAGCAGGTCGAGGCGGCGAAGCAACTCGGCTTCGACCGCGTCGTGCTGTCCGGGGAGCTCAGTGGCCTGGGCGAGGAGCGGTTCGAGGTCATCGTCGACCCGGTGGGCGGCGACCTGCGCATCGAGTCGCTGGACCTGCTCGCGCCGATGGGCCGGATGCTGGTCGTCGGCAGCGCGGGCAGCGAGACCGCGCCGCTGGTGGACTCGAACGCCGTGTGGGGCAAGAACATCGGCGTGATCGGCTTCAACGTGGGCGGTTTCCTGGCCGCCGGCCCCGCGCCCGCCCGCCCCGCCGCGGACGCCGTGCTCCCGCTCTACACCGACGGCCGGATCCGGCTGCCGGTCACCGTCCTGCCGATGGCGCAGGCGCGCGAGGCGCACCGCCGGATGGACGCGGGCGAGGCCGTCGGACGGCTGGTGCTCGCCAACTAAGGCTGATGCCAGGACCTGAAGCCGCGTCGCTTCCCGGCGGTTCGTGAGGGGAACCCTGAGGGACTCTGAGTCCCTCAGGGTTCCCCTCACGGACGGCACCTCCGCTCCACCTGCCCGCTGGCCGGGAGCGCGGTCTCGGGTGTCCGGCAAAGCGGCTGACCTCACGCGCGCACCTGCTCGCCGCCGGGGATCGCGGCCAGCAGGTCGCGGGTGTACTGCTCGCGAGGACGCAGCAGGACGTCGTCGGCCGGGCCGAGTTCGAGCAGCTTGCCCTGGCGCATCACCCCGACCTGGTCGGCGATCTCCCGCACCACGGCCAGGTCGTGGGTGATGAACAGGTACGTCAGGCCGAGTTCGTCCTGCAGTCGTACGAGCAGGTTCAGGATCTGCGCCTGCACCGAAACGTCCAAAGCGGACACCGGTTCGTCCAGCACGACGAGATCCGGGCGGAGCGCCAGTGCGCGAGCGATCGCCGCGCGCTGGCGCTGGCCGCCGGACAGTTCTGCGGGCTTGCGGCGCAGCACTGACGACGGCAGTGCGACCTGGTCCGCCAGCTCGGCGACTCGTGAGGCCCGGCCGCCGACGCGGAACGCGCGCAGCGGTTCGCCGATCACGTCGGCGACGGAAAAGCGCGGGTTCAGCGAGGCGTACGGGTTCTGGTAGACGAGCTGGAACCGGCGGCGGAGCCTGCGCAGTTCGGCGGCCGGGAGCCGGGTGACGTCCTGGCCGTCGAAGCTGACCGTGCCCGCGGTCGGGGTTTCGAGGCCGACCGCCATCCGTGCGGTGGTCGTCTTGCCGGAGCCGGATTCGCCGACCAGCGCCAGGGTTCGGCCGCGAGTGAGCTGGAACGACACGTCGTCCACGGCTCGCACCGAACCGGCCCGGGACGAGGCGAAGGTCTTCGAGACCGAGTCGACGGACAGCAGGACTTCCGGGCCTTCCGCGCGGCGAGGCCGGAGCGGTTCGCGGCTGAGGCTCGGTGCGGCGGCGAGAAGCCGTCGCGTGTAGTCCTGCGCCGGGGCGGCGAGGAGTTCTCGGGCCGGTCCTTCTTCGACCAGGCGTCCTTCGGACATGACGGCGATCCGCGCGGCCCGGTCGGCGGCCACGCCCAAATCGTGCGTGATGAGCAGGACCGCGGTGCCGTCGTCGGCGGCCAGTTCCGCCAGATGGTCGAGGATTTCCTTCTGCACGGTCACATCGAGCGCGCTGGTGGGCTCGTCGGCGATGATCAGCCGCGGTTCGCCCGCGAGCGCGATGGCGATCAGCACTCTTTGCCGGAGACCGCCGGACAGCTCGTGCGGATACTGCCGCGCGCGCAGCTCCGGCCGGTCGACGCCGGCCCTTCGCAGCAGCTCCGCCGCGCGGGCGGCGACCTCGCTCCGGGCCGCGAGCCGGTGGATCAGCAGCACCTCGGCCACCTGCTCGCCGATCCGCCGGACCGGGTTGAGCGACACCGTCGGATCCTGCGGCACGAGGGCGATCCCGGTGCCGCGCACCTTCCGCCAGTCCTTTTCGGACAGTGTCGTCAGGTCGCGTCCGTCGAAGACGATCCGTCCCCGACGGACCAGCCCGCCGCGCGGCAGCAGCCCGATCGCGGCGTGCGCGGTGGTGCTCTTCCCGGAGCCGGATTCGCCGACCACCGCGACGATCTCGCCCGCCCCGACCCGCAGGCTCACGTCCCGGACGGCCGGCACCACGCCGCCCGAGGTGCGGTATGAGACCGCCAGTTCGCTGATCTCCAGCACTTGTCAGCTCCGTTCGCCGTCGAGAGCCCGGGACACGCGGTTCGCGGCCAGCACGACGGCCGCGACGGTCAAGCCCGGGAACGTGGTCATCCACCAAGCGGTGGCCAGGAAATTGCGTCCGCCCGCCACGAGCGCGCCCCATTCCGGCGTCGGCGGGCTCGCGCCGAACCCGAGGAAACTGAGCGCGGACACTTCGAGCACCGCGATCCCGACCGTCACCGTGGCCAGCACCAGCACCGGTCCGAGCGCGTTGGGCAGCACGTGCCGCCCGAGCACCCCGGCCCAGCGCACGCCGGACGCCCGGGCCGCTTCGACGAACACGCCGGAGCGCACGCGCAGCACCTCGGCGCGCATCAGCCGGGCGAACGAGGCGAGGTGCGCGACCCCGACGGCGATCGCGACGTTCGTGGTGCCGAATCCGAGCGCGGTCACCAGCGCCAGCGACAGCAGGATCGGCGGGACTGCCTGGAGGACGTCGACGATCCGCATCACGACCGAGTCGAGCCAGCCGCCGCGGAACCCGGCGAGCAGCCCCAACGCGGACCCGGCGACGAAAGCGACGAGCACCGCGAGCACTGTTGCGCGCAAGGACAATCCGGCGCCGTGGACGACGCGGGCGTAGACGTCGCGGCCGGTTTCATCGGTGCCGAAAAGGTGCGCGAGCGAGGGACCTTGGAGCCGTTCGGACGGGACGCCGGTGATGGGGTCTTGGCCGGTGAACAGGGTGGGTGCGAAGGCGGCGATCAGTACCGCGGTGAGTACGAGCACGGAGAGGAGCAGGCCTGGTCGGCGGATGAGGAACCGTTGGGGCAGCACAGCTTCAGACATGCGCGGGCACCTCCTTGCGCACGGACACCCGCGGGTCGAGCAGCGGGTACACGAGGTCGACGGCCAGGTTGAGCACCACGAAGAAGAACGCGGCGAGCACGATCACCGCCTGCACCACCGGCACGTCCTGCGCGGTCACTGCCGACGCGGTGACCCGGCCGAGACCGTCGCGCGAGAACACGGTTTCGGTCACCACCGAGCCGGCCAGCAGGTTGCCCGCGACTACGCCTACCAGCGTGAGCGCGGGCAGTCCGGCGTTGCGCAGCGCGTGTCCGAAGTGGACTCGACGGCGGCTCGCGCCCTTCGCCCGCACCACCTCGATGTACGGCTCGGCGAGCTGCGTTTGCAGGCTCTTCGCCAGCACCTGCCCGATGATCGCGCCGGTCGGCAGGGCGAGCGTGACCGCCGGAAGGACCAGCGACGCGAAGCCGGTCGACCCGAGCGCGGGGAACAGTCGCAGCTGGAACGAGAACAGCTGGATCAGCAGCAGTCCGACCCAGAACGTCGGCAGCGAAGTGCCCAGCGGCGGCAGCGAAAGCAGCAGTTGGCTCACCCAGCGGGTGCGGGTGAAGGTGCCCAGCACGGCGATCCCGCCGCCGAAGACGATCGCGAGCACCAAGGCCAGTCCGGAGACGGCGAGCGTCGGCGGCAACGCGGTGAGGACCTGGTGCGTCGCGTCGTCGCCGGTGGCCACCGAGGTGCCGAAGTCGCCGTGCAGCGCGGCGAGGAGGTGCTTGCCGTACTGCACGATGACCGGATCGTTCAGCCCGTACTCGGCGCGCAGGGCGGCGATCTGCTCCGGCGAAGCGCTGGGACCGCCCTCGGCCGAGCCGAGTTTGGTCAGCACGGCGTCGCCGGGCAGCAGGTACAGGATGACGAACGACAGCGTGAACGCCGCCCACAGCACCACTACCGCCTGCAGGATGCGGCGAAGCAGCGGAAACCCTTTCACGAGCCCGAAACCCAGGCGTCGGACAACTGCAGCCGCGAGGAAGCCTCGAAGCCGACGTCATGCGCGTTCGGGCCGACGCCGAGCACCTGTGTCAGCTCGAACACCGGGATCGAGTAGGCCTGCTCCACAATGGTCCGCTGCGCCTTTTCGGCCGCTGGCTTGCGCTTCGCGGCATCGACGGTGGCCGACTGTTCGGTCAGCGACGCGTCGAGCGGGTTGTCCGCGGGCAGCTTGCTCCGGTTGTTCGTCTTCGTCGAGAACTGCTGGCGGAGGATGTCCGGGTCGGCGCGGGTGACGTTGTACCAGAGGAAGTCGTAGTCGCCGGCCTGCTGCAGGCGGGTGACCTCGGCGTTGGTGTGCAGCTCGATCTTCAGGTCGAAACCGATCTTGCGCAGCTGCTGCTGGAGCAGCTCCAGCACGCTCTGATTCTGGTTGAACACCGCGGAGAACAGCACGGACGCCGACAGCCGCTGCCCGTTCTTCGTCCGGATGCCGTCCGGGCCGGGGACCCAGCCGTCGGACTGCAGCAGCGCCTGCGCGCCCGCCGGGTCGTAGGCGAGTTCCTTGGACAGATCGGTATACAGCGGGGTCGCGGAGCCGAGGATGCTCGTGGCGGGCTTGTAGTTCGGGGTGAGCACGGTGCTGGTGACCTCGGGCCGGTTCACGCCCTTCGACACCGCCTGGCGCACCTTCTGGTCGGTGAGCACGCCGCGGGTCACGTTCGCGTGCAGGTTGAACACGATGCCGGGGTTCGGCCGCACCGGTTCGGCGAACCCGTTGCCGGAGAACTGCGGTTCGTCGACCGGCTGCACGTCGGTGATCGCGTCGAGCTGCCCGGACGTCAGGCTGCCGGACCGCACGCCCGGCTCCGGCACCACGCGGAAGTCGATCTTGTCGACGTACGCCTCGCCCTGGTGCCGCCACAACGGCGAACCCCAGCGGTAGCCGGTTCGCTTGCCGAGCACGATGTTCTGGTTCGGCTTCAGGCTGGTGAACACGAACGGACCGGAGCCGATCAGGCCGGTGCCCTGGCAGCGCTGTTCGGCGGTGTGCCTGAACGCGGCCGGCGCGAGCACGCCGAGCGACATCGTGGAGCTGGCCTGCAGGAACTGTGCGCTGGGCTGGCTGAAGTCGAGTCGGACGGTCGCCGGGTCGACGTCGGTCGCACCGCGGTAGGCGGCCAGGTAGCTGGACCCGAGCAGGGCCTTCGCGCCGAGGGCCTTGATGCCGTCGAAGCTGGTCTTCACCGCGGCGGCGTCCACGGGGGAGCCGTCGGAGAAGGTCGCGCCGGACCGGAGGTGGAAGGTGAAGCTCGTCGAATCGGGGCTGACCGTCCAGCGGTCGGCGAGCCACGGCGTGATCGCGCCGGTTTTCGGGTCCTGGTCGGTGAGCGAATCGACCAGCTGACGGCCGACGTTCACCGAGGCGTTCGTGCTGACCTGCTGCGGGTCGATGCAGTCCGGGTTGGACGAGATGCCGAGGCGCAGCGTGCCGCCCGGGCGCGGGGGACCGGCGTCCTGCGGGCTCGCGCCGCCCGCCGTGCCGCAGGCGGCGAGCAGCAGCGGAAGGGCCAGCGCGAAGGCGAAACGGGACCGCGCGCGGGCAGGACGGCCGAGTCGGGGCGGGGTGTGGCGGGGCACGGAGTTCCTCCAGCGGGGACGGATCGGATGCGTTCAGCTCAACCGTTCGGAGCGGTTCGCTGAAGCCCGTCCCAGCAGGTGAGCGGCTGTCCCGCGATCCGGCCGGGAGGATGGATTCCGGTTGACGCGCAAGGGAAAGCGTGGCCCGCGCCCGCGTGATAACCGGCGCGGTTTTGTTCGGCGAGAATGTCCGGAGAGCGGGAGCGCACGGCGGTGTGCTGGGGAAAACCGGTTGCGCGGCGGGGGACACTGGCGGACATGGCGGGGTGGGGTGGGAGCGGGTCGGCTTGGGTCCGCCTGCAGGCGGTGGCTGTGTCCGGTTCAACCGGTGAAGGGCTTTTGCTTGCCGCGCTGCCCTTGTTGGCCGTCTCGATCACCACCGATCCGCGGGCGGTGTCCCTGGTGAACGTCGCCGGGCAAGCGCCGTGGCTGCTGCTTTCGCTGTTCGCCGGAGTGGTGATCGACCGGGTCCGGCGGACGACCGTGCTGGCTTACGCGTACGCGGTGCAGATCGTCGCCGCGCTTTCCTTGGCGCTGCTGGGTTCCACCGGTTCGCTGAGCCTTCCCGCGCTGCTGGTGGTGGCGTTCGTGCTCACCACGGCGCAGGTCTTCGGCGACGGCGCGGCCGGCTCGGTGGTCCCCGAGGTCGTCGCGCCGGATCAGCTCAATATGGCCAATTCCCGGTTGCAGGTGATCGACCGCGGCATGGTCCAGTTCGTAGTGCCGCCCGCGACAGGGTTGCTGATCGGGATCAGCGCGGGACTGCCTGCGTGGCTGGCGGCCGTCGCCGCGCTCGTCGCGTTGCTGCTCGCGCGCGGGATCCCGTCCGCGAAGCCGGTGCACACGCCCGCGCATCCGTTGAAGGACGTCACGGCCGGACTGCGCTACCTGGTCGGGACGCCGTTGCTGCGGTCGATCACCTTCACAGTCGCGCTGGGATCGTTCGCGGCGGCCGCGGGAAACTCGATGCTCGTCCTTTACGCCACGAAGGAACTGCATCTCGCGCCGTTCGGCTACGGCGTGCTGCTGGCCTGTCTGGCCGTCGGGTGGGTGGCGTCGTCGTTCTTCGTGGACCGGTTCGTACGGCGGTTCGGCTACTCGACGGCCATGCGGATCGCGCAGGTGTGCGGGGTGGTGAGCCAGCTGCTGATCGCGATCGTGCCGCCGTGGCCGGTGCTCGTCGGTGCGGTGCTGATCTTCCTGACCGGGACGACGTTGATCTGGAACGTGTGCTCGCAGTCGAGCCGCCAGCGGTTCACGCCGTCGGAGCTGCTGGGGCGGGTGCTGACCAGTCACCGCGCGCTGGCTTGGGGATTGACTCCGCTGGGCGCCCTCGCCGGTGGGTTTGTGGCGGTGCACTGGAGCTTGCGCGGCGTCTGGGTGATGGCGGCGGCGGTGCAGTTGCTGGGGACGGCGCTTGTGTGGCGTCAGTTGTCCCCGGCGGCGTTCCGCGACGCCGAGGCCGCGATGGCGCGCTGAGCGCCAATGCCAGCAACTTAAGGCTGTGACGTGGACGCGCTGCTGGCGTGTTTCCGCAGCTCGGCTGGTTCGGTCCGGTCGAGCGCAGGTCGCCGCAGGCCCCGGACCCGGAAGCCGGGTTGTGGTACGTGAGGGGAACCCTGAGGGAATCTGATTCCCTCAGGGTTCCCCTCACGTACTTCAAGTCCCGCTCACATGGTGGCAAATCGGGCATTTCGATGCCGTCGGCGTCCTTTGTGGACGATCAGCGGGCTGAGGCCGACGCGGCTTAAGTTTCCTGGCATTGGCGCTGAGCGCGTCAGGCGCGCTTCGGCAGCTTCCAGCCGGGGCGCGGGAAGTGGCACGTGTACCCGTTGGGGTAGTGCTGGAGGTAGTCCTGGTGCTCCGGTTCGGCTTCCCAGAAGTCGCCGGCAGGGGTGACCTCGGTGACGACTTTGCCGGGCCAGAGGCCGGAGGCGTCGACGTCGGCGATGGTGTCTTCGGCGATCTGTTTTTGCTCGTCGGTGGTGTAGTAGATGGCGGAGCGGTAGCTGGCGCCGATGTCGTTGCCTTGGCGGTTCTTCGTGCTGGGGTCGTGGACCTGGAAGAAGAATTCGAGCAGGGCGCGGAAGTCGGTGCGGGCGGGGTCGTAGGTGACTTCGATGGTTTCGGCGTGGGTGCCGTGGTTGCGGTAGGTGGCGTGGGGGACGTCGCCGCCGCTGTAGCCGACGCGGGTGGCGGTCACGCCGGGCTGGTGGCGGAACAGCTCCTCCATGCCCCAGAAACACCCGCCGGCCAGGATTGCCTTTTCCGCTGCCATGTCGCCTCCTCCGTGCTCGAACCCGCCTCGACCGCCATGCTAGTCGGCGCGCAGCAGCCCGAGGACGAGGGCGAGCGGCGGCCACGCGTCGCGCCCGCGCCGGGTGCACGCGTAAGCCCGCAGCCGGACGTCGGGGCCGGTGAGCGGCAGGACGGTGACGTCGGGCCGGGTCGGCCACGATTCGGGCAGCAGGCCGACCCCGCCGCCCGCGGCGATGAGGTCCTGCACCAGGTCGAGGTTGTCCGCGCGGTGGGTGAAGCGCGGCGAGAACCCGGCCATGGACGCCAGCGTCCCGACGACCGTCTCGTCCGCGCCGTTGCGGGAGTTGCCGATCCAGTCGTGCTCCCGGAACGCCGAGACAACGGCCAGTGCGCCGGTGCCCCGCACGCGGTTCGCTTCCGGGCGCGGCACGGCGAGGCCCCACGGCGCCGTCCACAGCGGACGGACGGCGAGCGAGGGATCGTGGGTCGCGGGCGCGAGGCCGTAGTCGTAGGTGAGCGCGATATCGATGTCGTCGGTCCGGAGCTGAGCCAGCGCTTCCGCGGGTTCGTGCTCGCTGATCACCACGCGGACCCGCGGATGCCGCTGCGCGAGCAGGTCCGCGACCGGGAGCACGGCGTGCCGCACCCCGGTCCCGAACCCGGCGACGCGCACGGTTCCGGCCGGTTCGGCTTCGGGATCGAGATCGACGCGGACGGCCTCGACGGCGGCCAGGATCGTCACGGCGTGCTCGGCGAGCCGCCGCCCGGCGGGCGTGAGGCGCACGCGGCGGCCGTCCGGTTCGAGCAGCGCGACGCCGGTTTCCTTGGCCAGCACCGAGATTTGCTGCGAGACGGTCGACGTTGTGGTTTCGAGCACGTCGGCGACCGCGCGCATCGAGCCGAGCCGTGACAGTTCGAGGAGGAACTGCAGCCTGCGAGTCTCCATCCGCCTATTGTCCAGGATATCCGGACGGCACGTCCAGGATTGGCATGTGGACACGAACGGTCCCGATGAGTTCTCCTGGACAACGTGCTTCCCTCCACTCCCCGCGTCGGTGTCGCCCTGGCTGTCGGAGCCATGCTGTCGGTCCAGCTCGGACTGGCGGTTTCGGTCAGCCTCGCCAATCAGATCGGGCCGACCGGCGTCGCGTGGCTGCGGCTCGCGTGGGCCGGCGTGCTGCTCCTGGTTCTCGTGCGGCCGAGGCCGTCGGCGTTCCGTCGCCCGGCGTTGCTGACGTGCGTGGTGCTCGGCTTCGCGACGGCCGGGATGACGATCCTGTTCATGGTCGCCGCGACCCGGCTGCCGCTCGGCACGGCGAGCGCGCTGGAATTCCTGGGCCCGCTGACTGTCGCGATCGTGCGCGGCCGCGGCGGAAACCGGGTCTGGCCGGTGCTCGCGGCGGCCGGAGTCGTGCTGCTGACCCAGCCGTGGCAGGGCGGGACCGACCTGATCGGCCTCGGCTGCGCGCTCGCGGCGGCGGTCTGCTGGGGCGCGTACATCGTGCTGACCCAACGGGTCGGCGACGAGGTGTCGGGCCTGCGCGGGCTGGCGGTGTCGATGCCGGTGGCGGGTCTGGTCGCCACTGTGGTGCACGCCCCGGCGGTGGTCGGCGACCTGACGTGGCCGCTGGTGCTCGCCGGGCTCGGGCTCGCGGTCCTCGTGCCGGTGGTGCCGTTCAGCCTGGAAATGCTGGCGCTGCGGCGGTTGACGGCGTCGGCGTTCGGGACGCTGATGAGCCTGGAACCGGCGATCGCGCTGGTGCTCGGGCTGATCGTGCTGCACCAGGTGCCGAATCCCGCCGCGGTGGCCGGGATCGCGTTCGTGGTGGCCGCGGGCATCGGCGCGGAACGCACGGGGGCGCGGGAGCCGGTGAAGACCGCCGTCTAGGGCAGGTCTGCTGAAGCTTCCTGACCAAGGGCAGAACCTCAGGTCGTCCGCTTGCCGGGCTTCCGCTGGTGTCGGCTGTGCGGCAGCGAGACCGCTGATCGGCTGAGCTCGACTGGAACCGCGGCACCTTCGGCAGCCTCCCGGCAACCGAGCCGGACTTTCCGGCACGCCCTCGGCGGCGCGTTCTACGCTGGCGGCATGCAGGTGGAAATCTGGAGCGATGTCGTGTGCCCGTGGTGCTACCTCGGGAAGGCGCGGTTCGAGAAGGCGCTGGCTGGGTTCGAGCACCGGGACGAGGTGACCGTGACGTACCGGTCCTTCGAACTGGACCCCGGGAAGACCGGGACCGAGCCGTTGCTGGACATGCTCACCGCGAAGTACGGGCCGCAGGCCGGCGAGATGGAGCAGCGGGTCGCCGGGCTCGCGGAGGCGGAAGGCCTCGGCTACCGGACGGACCGGGAGATCGGCAACACCTTCGACGCGCACCGTCTGCTGCACCTGGCGCGCGAGAAGGGGTTGGAGACCGAGATGGTGTCGGCATTGTTCCGCGCGAATTTCGCTGAGGCTCGGGCGGTGTTCACCAGCGAGGTGCTCGCGGACGTAGCCGAGGAAGCCGGATTGCCGCGCGCGGAGGCGGAAGCGGTGCTGGCCGATCCGTCGCGGTATGCGGACGCCGTCCGGGCCGAGGAGCGCGAGGCCGCGGAGCTGGGCGCGGGCGGGGTGCCGTTTTTCGTGCTGGGACGGCGGTTCGGGGTTTCCGGCGGGCAGTCGGTGGAGGTGTTCGCGCAGGCGCTGGAACAGGCTTGGGAGGCTTCCGCCGGACGCTGAGGTCTTGGCGGTCTTCGCCGCTGAGATCGGCCCGGCCGCCGGAAAGGCGGCCGGGCTTCCCTCCCGGAGCGGTTACTCGGACCAGGTGCTGAGGCGGTTGAGAAGCCGTTCGAGCACCTGCGGGTCCGCGGTGACCGGTTCGCCGGAGACGGGCTCGTCCACGAGCGTGCGGCGGTCGCCCCGGCGCGGCAGCCGGACCTGGCCCGCCGAAATCCCGCCGGGCAGCGCCAGTTCGCACCACGTGGTGCGGCCGCCGCGCTCGCCGGGGCGCACGCCGATCCGCTCGTCGCGCGGCGGGGTCGGGGCGATCAGGTCGTCGTCGACCTCGATGACGAGCCGGTCGCCGCGCAGCTGCAGCCGGACAGTCACGAAAGCGGGCGCGGACGGGCTGCTCTGGTCGACGACGTCGCCGACCAGCCGGACGGCGGCGTTCGTGACCTGGTCCAGCATCGGCATCAGGGACCAGTCGGTCAGGATCAGGCGGACGAACAGCTCGGTGCACGGGACCGCGCTCGGCTGCGCCACCAGCCGGAGGTCGTCCACCTGGGTAGTGCGCGTGCTCAAGCGTCACCCTCCTCCTCGGCGAGCGGTCCGATCGGCCGGGACCGTGCGGGCATCATGCCACCGTCGCCGGACCGCGCTGCGGCGGGAGGGCGGTGTCCGGGAGAACCGCAGGTCACAGGTCCGGGCGCGGGTTCGGGATCCGGAGGCGCTTTTTGTCCCGCCGTTGTCCACAGTGGAACTCCTATGCTGGCCGGATGTCGGCAGACTCGGCCCGGTGGGCGATCCAGGACCTGATCATGACCTACGCCGCGTGCATCGACGCGGGCGATCTGGCCGGGGTGGGCGAGTTGTTCCGCGAGGGAACCCTGCACAGCGGCGGCGGCCGGACCGGCCGGGACGCCGTGGAGAGCTGGTTCCGCGACATCCTGATCCTCCACCCCGACGGCACGCCGAGGACCCGGCACGTGACGACGAACGTCCGGATCACGGCCGAGGAGGACACGGCTTCGGCACACAGCTACTTCACCGTTTTCCAAGCGACGGCGGACTTTCCGCTGCAGCCCATCGCCGCCGGGCACTACGACGACCGGTTCGTCCGGCGCGGGGACGAGTGGCTGTTCGCGGAGCGGACGCCGGTGCTGCAGATGACCGGGGATCTGACGCGGCATCTCCGGCTGGACGTCGTGCGGGCGGCCAGTTCCGGGCAGTGACTCGCGGTCGCGTCGTGACGGCGTGCGGGGCTGAGACCGGCAGTGCGGCCTTCGGAACCGGCGGCACGGACCCCGGCCGGTAAAGGCGACGGTGCGGCTCCAGTTTGGAGCTTGGCCGCGGCAGGCCGTTCCCCGGTGGACGCGGACCGCCTCATGAGGGTTTTCCGTAGCGCGCGGGGGTTCTCGGCCCCGTCTGCGGGCCCGGCGCGCTATACCGAGGTCCGTGAAGGGCTCCTTGAGGGAATCTGGTTCCCTCAAGGAGCCCTTCACGGACTTCTGCGGGGAGGCAGGGAGGTCGCGGGGCCGTCCGGCGCTCCGCATCGCCGAAGCAAAGCCGCACACAGCTGCTGCTGAAAAACCCCGTGCCGTATGAGTCCATACGGCACGGGGTGGTGGTCGGGAGGCGGCGGTCAGTCCTGTTTGCTGAGCTTCCGCCGCACACCCCGCCCGGCGGCGAGCGTCGGGAACGCCAGCAACGCGCCCGCCCCGAGCGGGATTCCCTGTTGCCACGCGGGGGCGCCGAGCGCTGCGGGTGCGGCTTGCGGGTCGTGGTCGCTGACGCCGCCCCACCGCGACGGCGGCAGGACGATCACGCGGGCCTTGCCGATGACGTCGTCCACCGGGACGGTCCCGTTGACCCCGCCGCCGCCCTGGCAGCGGGAGTCGCACGAGTTCTCGCGGTTGTCGCCCATCACCCAGAGGCTGCCCTTCGGGACGGTGACCGGGGGGAACGTCTGCCGCACCGACGGCGGCTGGTCGAGCCAGTGGATGTAGGGCTCGTCGAGAGGCTTGCCGTCGACCAGGACGCGGCCCTTCGGGTCGCAGCACTGGACGGTCTGCCCGCCGACGGCGATGACGCGCTTCACGAAGTCGCGCTCGTCCGGCGGCGCGAAGCCGACGAGCGAACCGAGGCCGCGCAACGCCTTCGTGAAGACGTTGCCCGACTCCTGCGGGGCGATCTCGTTCGCGGTCCACGGCTGCGGGCCGCGGAAGACGATGACGTCGCCGGGCGCGGGATCGGTGAAATCGTAGGTGACGCGGTCGACGACGACCCGGTCGCCGAAGCAGCCGTCGCAGCCGTGCAGCGTCGTCTCCATCGACGCCGACGGGATCAGGAACACCTTCGCGACGAACTGCTGGATCAGGATCGTCAGCACCAGCGCGATCCCGATCAGGATCGGCAGCTCCTGCCAGAACGGACGCTTGCGCCGGCCCTTCTTGGGCGGCTCGTCCGCGCCGGGACGCTCGGATCCGGGCTCGCCGGGGGCGGGGACTGGGGGGATCGGGTCGGCCACGTCGCCAGGCTACCCAGATCCGCCCGCCGGACGGCGCACCGCGGGCGGCCACGATCGGGGGGTCGTGCCGGTGAGCGGGACGGCAACCGGAGGTTTCGCCCGCGGGGAAGGAAAACGGGCCGGAACCGGGGGAGCGATTCGGAATCCGGCCGGGGAAGCTGCCCCGACGCGGGATCCGGTGGAAGCCGCAGTGCCGGGGGCGAGGTGAAGTGGATGTGAAGCGGCGCAGCGGGTTTGCTGTGTCGGGTAGGGCGCGTGCGGGGTTCAGCGGACGGCATGCGGCGGGGGCATGGCGTGCCAGGCGGTGGGGATCGGCGAATCAGGCAGGGACGGCGAGGAGGAGGCCGACGTACTGCGCGCGGGTCCCGGTTTCAGCGAATCGGTGACACCGCGGTGACGGTGCTTCTGCTAAACCCGCCCGATGGCAGAACACCTTCGTCCGCAACGCCGGGCTGCTCCCGAAGCGGTCGACGGGGTCCTCTGCCAGCCCGGAGAGTCGCTCGACCTGCGGATCCGGGCGTGGCTCGAACCGCGCTTCGATCAGGACTTCAGTCAGGTCCGGGTGCACACCGACCACGTGGCCGCCGAATCCGCCGATGCCCTCTCGTCGCTGGCCTAAACGGTGGGCAACCACATCGTCTTCAACTCCGGCCAGTACGCCCCGGAAACCCAGGAGGGCCGCCGTCTCCTCGCGCGCGAGATGAGCCACGTCGTGCAGCAATCCGGCATGCCCGAGCCAGTGCGCCCGGCGCTCGGCGGCTTTCGGGCGAAGCCCAACAGGCGGTCGAAGAGCTGAACGGCTACAGCATGCGCGACATCGCCGCCGTCCTCAAACTGATGCGCGCGCACGGACAACTCGCCGAACTCCGGAAGTGCGCCTCCGTTCGGCCGCTGATCGAGGTCGCGAGCAAAGCGACCGACGACCCCGCCAGCGTCACCGACGACGACATGACCAAGGTCGACAAACAGCGGTGGCTGGATTTCCGGCTCCCTTTCCACCCGGTCGAGAACAGTTTCCTGCCCGCGCTGGAATCCGCGTGCCGGGACGTCGGTTGCCGCCCGCTCGACCTGCTCTCCTGCATGACGGCCGAAGGAGGCGTCGGGCAGGGGAGCGTGAACCCGGAGTCGCACGCGGTCGGCCACCGAGCAGATGGACTACGTGCGGAAGTTCCTGCTGCCGGGCAAGGGCACCTTCACCAGCGCCGGCCGCATCTACCAGTTCATGTTCCTGCCGTCGACGATGGATTCCGCGAAGGCGTCATCGCCACTGCCGACGACGCGGACGAACGGCTGAAGAGGGCCTACGCGAAAAACGCCGGACTCGATGCGAACAAGGACGGCACGATCACCATTGACGAGCTCGAGGCCCGCGCGCGCCAGCACCGGGCCGCCGCGCAGCACCTGCTCGGCGCCCTCCGGGCTCGCCCCCGACCGCGGCCAGTTGCTGAAGGAACTCCGTGACCCGATGACTCCAGGTGTACCGGCTGCGCACCAATTCATAAGCATTGTCCCGGATCGTGTCCGCCAGAGCCGGGCTGCTCTCGAGACGGCGCAGTCCTTCGGCCAACGCCTCGGGCGAACGCGGCGCGGCGAGCAGCCCGTTGACGCCGTCGTCCACCAGCGTGGCAAGCGGACCGACCGCGGCGGCGACGACGGGAACCCGGTTCGCCCACGCTTCGAGCAGCACTGTCGGGAAGGCGTCGTTCGGGCTGGTCGGGCAGAGCACGAGCGATCTGGCGCTGCGGAGAGCCCGGAACTTCGCGTCGCCGCTGAGGTTTCCGGCGAAGGTGACGTTGTCCGCGATCCCGAGTTTTCGGGCGAGCGCTTCGTATCCGGGACGTGCGGCCCCGTCGCCGATCACCAGGAGACGAGCCGACGGCGCGGAGCGGGCGAGGTAAAGGCGCATCGCGTGAAGGAGTTGATCCAGGCCTTTCCACGCGTGGGTCGGGGCGAGCCGGGCGAGGAAGGCAGTGGCGTAGGGACGGCCCGCCACCGCGCAATCAGCTAACACTCCGGGAGCGATCGCGTTTTCCAGCACCCCGACTTTGCCGCCGTAGCGGGGACGGAAACTGTCGGCGACATAATCGGAAACACCGAGAATCAGGTCGGCCCGCCGGAGCATGAAGCCCTCGGCCCCGGCATAGGCGCGCGCGACGGTGTTGAAGACGGGATGACCGTCCTTGGCCAGAGCGGCGGCGTGATAGGTCACGACGACGGGGACGCGACCGGCGACCATCGTCGCGGCGTCGGCCAATCCGGGCACGGGTGTGTGCACATTCAGGTAATCGGCCTGTTCGGTGCGCAGGATGCGGCGGATCTGCGTCGGCCAGCGCGGGTCGAGCGGGGTGTTGGAGAGCTTGGCGAGCGCCGGGAGCCGGTAGACCGGGAAGCCGTCGCCGGAGCGGGCGTTGGTGCTGGCGGTGACGACGACGGGCCGCCATCCGGGTACTTCCCGCAGCGCGGCGGCCAGGCTGTGGACGTAGGTTTGCACGCCGCCGACGTCCGGCGGGTAGTACGGCGTCACGAAAACGACGGTTCGTTCGCGGCTCACGGAGGCTCCTGTCCTCATTGGTCCGGTTGGCTGGGCGCGTGCGGATGTGATGGTCTGGTTCCGGGACACGGGGGAATTCGAGGAGGCGCAGGATGTCCGGGATCCGGATGGCGTGGGCGACGGCGCGCTGCCGCGCGTGCGGCCACGACCGCAGCGAGCACCAGCATTTGCGCGGCGGCACCGACTGCGGGCGGTGCGGCTGCCGCCGGTTCAGGTGGCTGAAGCGGGGCTGACCCCGGGTCAGGCGGCACGGAGCAGCGGGCTCAGGTCGCGGGCCCGGCGCGCGTAAGGGGGAAGCACCTCGCGCAGGTGCCGCCGGTAGTCGTCGCGGTGGTCGATGAGGCGGTCGAGGAGCGCGGGCAACGTGGTGTCCCGGACTTCTCCGATGCCGACGACCCACTGTTCGAGCCCGAGGTCGCGCATGATGCCCGCGGTTTTGTGCTCGTACTCGACAGCGAGGCACGGGACGTGCGCGGTGAGGGCGAAGATGACGGAGTGGAAGCGGGTGCCGACCACGAGGTCGGCCTCGGCGTAGAGGGCGCGGGCGTCGCGGTGGTCGAAGGTGTCGTCGCCGAGGACGCGCAGCCGGGGGTGGTCGAGGCCGGCGGCGAGACGGGTGTTGACCCTGCGGTCGTCGTCGCCTTGGAACGCGCAGGTCACCTGGGGGACCAGGACGACGTGGTACCCGCGGCCGAGCAGGTGGCGGATGCCCGCGGTCAAGGCGTGTTCGTACCGGTGCTGTCCGGCGTCGTCGAGCCACTGGCGGGCGGTGACCATCGCGATCCGGGCGTCGGCGGGGATGCCGAGAGCGGGGCGCCAGTCGCGGTCGGAGCCGGTTTCGCAGGCGAAGGCGCTGTCGACGCCGCGGGTGAGCAGGCGCGGCGGCAGCCCGATTTCGGTGAGCCGGTCGCGGCTGATGTCCTCGCGCACGAGGACGGCGTCGACGCGGCCGAGGACGTGGCGGACCAGCATGCGCTGGACGCGGCGGGGAAACGGGCCGTAGGACTGCGGACCGGTCACGACCCGGACGCCGAACCGCTCGGCCAGCCACAGCGGCAGCAGCAGGAACAGGATGTTCAGGTCGGACGCGAAATCCGGACGTCCGTGCAGGAAGCCCCCGCCGGTGGAGACGACGAGGTCGGCGGTCGCGAGGGCGTGCAGTTCGCGGCGCGGTTCGGCGGGCAGCAGCCGGGCGAGGGCCAGCAGGAGGCGGCGCGGAAGCCGGGCGGCGGCGAGGGCGACGACGGGCAGCAGGCTCAGTTTGCGCAGGATCCGCCGGTGCCGGGGGATGTTCTCCTCGCCCGAGTACCGGCGGAACGAACCGAGGTTGGGGACGCCCTCGAACTCCGGCCATCGCGCGGGGTGCTCGAAACCGGCGATCGCGATCCGCGCGCCGGGCAGTGCGCGGCGGATCTGGTCGAGCAGGACGCTGAGCAGGGCCGCGTCGCCGCGGTTGCCGCGTTCGAACGCGTTGACGACGAGGACGCGGGTCATCTGCGGGCCTCCTGGCGGGGGTGCTCCGGCGGGACTGGCAGGGTGCGGTGCATGGCGGGCCTCCTGGCGTGGTGGTTCGGGGAGAGCGGGCTGAGCAGGCTGCGGGGCGGCTAGAGCGGCTGCACCTCCTGGTAGTGCTGCTCGAGCCGGTCGAGGAAGGTGCTGAGGCTGTGGCAGCACGCGAGCCCGGCCGATCGCGCACCCATCGCCCGGCGCAGTGCTGTGTCGCCGAGGAGCCGGGAGAGTGCGTCGGCGAGGGCGCGGCGTTCGCCCGGCGGGACGAGCACCCCGTTGTGGCCCGGGCGGACCAGTTCGGGGATGCCGCCGACGTCGGTGGCGGCGACCGCCCGCCCGACGCAGAGGGCTTCCAGCGCGACAGTCGGGAAGTTCTCCGGCCACACCGACGGGATCACCACCACCGAAGCGGCGCGGTACGCGGCCGCCAGTTCAGGCCCGTCGAGCCAGCCGGCGAACCGGACGCGGTCGGCCACACCGTGTTCGCTGACGGACTTTTCCAGTACGGCCCGTTGGGTGCCGTCTCCGGCGAGCGTCAGCCGGGCGTCCGGCAGGCGGCGGGCGACGGTCGCGAAGGCGTCCACGAGCACGTGCGCGCCTTTCACCAGTTCGAGCCGTCCGGCGAACAGCGCGTGGGCGGCGTCGGGGACCGGTTCGGCCGCCCGCAGCGGCACGCCGTTCGGGACGACGTGGATCGGTGTCCGCGGCAGATCGTGCAGTACGGCGTCGGCGAGGAACCGGCTCGGGGTGAGCACGCGGTCGACGGTGCGCAGGCGGCGCAGGTAAGCCGGTCGCTGCAGGAAACGCAAATAGGCCAGCCGCGCAGTGTCCATTGTAGACAACCTGGCGCGGCCTTCGGTGCGGCTGCGCAGGTTCCACGACAGCAGCTGTCCGGTCCAGTCCTCCGGACCGTGGACGGTGAGCACTCGCGGATAGGCCGCCGACGCGCTGAGCACGGCCGGGCTGAACTCGCCGATGGTGTGCAGGTGCACCACATCGGGCCCGAAAGACCGCAGCGCGGCGGACACCTGCCGGTAGGCGGGGCGGTGCCAGAAATACCCCGCGAAGCGGCGGGCGGCACCGCCGCGGATGGCGGGCACCAGGACGTCGGCGAAGACTTCCCGGTCGCTGACGGCGGGGTCGTCGAGCAGGTGGTCGGTCGCGATGACGAGGACCTGCTGCCCGCGGCGGCGCAGCCCGTCGGCGACGAGGCGGACGCTACGCTCCGCGCCGCCGGCCTCGAAGCCGACGTTGACGATGTGCGCGATCTTCATCCGAACCTCCCTTGTCGCTCGGAGCCAAGCGGAACCCGCGCAGTGCCAGCGCGGCGACCGCGACGAGCCCGGACGCGAGATTGCCGACGCCCCAGGCCGCCGCGATCCAGACGAGGCTGTGCCGCGCCCCGAGCGCGGCGAGGCCGACCGTGACCACCGCGTAGACCAGATTCGACAGATTCATCGCCGGCAGCTGCCGGGTCACCTTGAGCAGAAACCCGGACCACGTGTTGAAAGCGACCGCGAACGCGGAGACCGCGAGGACCACGAGGCAGTTCCGGGCGTCGGCGGCGTAGCTCGCGCCGAACAGGGTCAGCACGGGTTTCGCGAGCGCGGCGGTGATGCTGACGGCGGGCACCACGATCGAGAGGATGAGCAGCGCCGACCGTTTCGCGAGGTGCTTGAGGTCTTCCTGCTCGTGCGAGCCTTCGGCGAACAGCGCCTCGCCGACCGCGAACGGCACGGCGTTGACGAAGTTGGCGATCTGGAACGCCACGAAGTAGGCCGCCGACGCTTCCGGGCCGAGCGAACGCAGCACGAGCAGCGGAATCACCAGCAGCGGCACCAGATTCAGGCAGCTGGACGCGTAATTGCCGAGCGAGTACGACAGCGTGGAACGCAGCGTCGCCGGGTACAGGCGGGGCCGCACCGGGATGCGCAGGCGCTGGCGGATGACGACAACGCTCGCGATGGCGGCGACGGCGGAGGCCACCGTGCTGGACAGGAAAATCCCGATCGCGCCCGCGCCGACGAAAACGATCGGCAGGCCGATTTTGACCACGCTCATCAGAACGCCGTTGAGGAGCATGTTGTACTTCGCCGCGCGCAGGGCGACGAACACCGAGTCGGTCAGCAGGTTCTGCGAGACCGCCATCGCCAGCAGCGCGAACAGTGCGACCTCGGGGAACGACCCGCTGAGGAACGACAATCCGGGCGAGACCAGCGGCGCGACGAGGGCGAATCCGGCCCCGAGGACGGTGCCGGTGACGGCCACCGACGTGAGCGCGGTGCTGACGTGCGCGCTGCGGGACAGCGTCGTGGGCAGGTACCGGACGAGGCTGGAGCTGAGCCCGAGCCCGCTGAAGTAGCTCAGCAGCGTCACCGCGGAGAGCAGCGAACTCGCCCAGCCCACCTCGGCGGGCGGGTACAGCCGGGCGACGACGATCCAGAACACGAACCCGGACCCGGCGCCGAGCGCGGTCGTGGCCATCAGGAAGAACGAGTTGCGCACCAGCGGGTCGGATTTCAGCCGGGCGGCGAAGGACGGCACGGGCCCGGCGAGTGCGGTCATGCCCGGACCTCGGCCGGGTCGAGCGCCTCGCGGTAGGCCTGTTCGAGGCGCTGGACGTGTTTCGGCCAGGAGAACCGCGCGGCGGCGAAACCGGCGGAGTAGCGGCCCATGGCTTCGCGGCGCGCGGGATCGGCGGCGAGGGAGCGCAGTGTCGCGCGGAGGATGGCCGGGTCGCGGCGGATGAGGGCGACTTGGGTCCGGTCGAGTCCGTAGGAGGCGTATCCCGGGTCGTCGGTGGTGACGACCGGGAGGCCCGAGGCCATGGCTTCTTGGACAGTCAGGGGGAATCCTTCCGCGGTGGAGGGCAGGGCGAAGACGTCGCAGGCGCGGTAGAGGTCGCTGATCTCGGCGGGGCTCAGCGCGCCGAGGTGATGCACGGCGAGATCAGCGGGGACGTGCCTGGGCGGATCACCCGCGAACACCAGGTCGTAGTCGTGGTGGCGGGCGGCGAGGAGCAGGTCGTATCCCTTCTTCGGCACCGGCCGTCCGACGAACAGCACCAGGACCCGGTCGTCGGGCAGCCGCCAGCGTTTCCGCAGCAGCGCCGGTTCCCCGGCCGAGGCGGGGCGGTACTGGCCGGTGTCGACGCCGTTGGGGAGCAGTTCCACGGTGCTGCCCCGGAATCGGCGGACGAAGGCGGCGACCGAATCGTTGACCACGAAGACCTCGCGACCGGCCCGGAACAGCCGCCGCCCGACGGACCGGTACACCGCGTGCTGGACGGCCCGCACCAGCGCCGACGGGTGCTCGACGACCCCGACGTGCTGGGTCAGGAAAAGCGGCGTGCCGGTTCGCGCGGCGCGCAGTCCCGCGCTCCAGGAGGACTGATAGAGCGTGTCGTGCAGGTGGACGACATCCGCCCACCGCACCCATTCGCGGACGGCGCGGCCCAGCCGGGGCCCGAACACCGGAAACGGCACCCCGGTCCGGTTTTCCACCCCGTTGAAGGCCGGAACGCGCACGACCCGGACACCGTCGTCGGGAAGCGGCGGCCCGGCGCTCGTCAGCACGGTGACCTCGGCGCCGCGGGCGGCGAGCGTCCGGGCCTGCTGGGCGGCGACGTTCTCGATCCCCCCGACGTGCGGCGGGTAGTAGTGCGAGACGAGCAGGATCCGGAGCGGACGGGAAGACGTCATCGGTACACACTCGTTCCGTTGCTGCTGTAGACCTTGTTTTTGGTGGCGTCGAGAAACCGCAGCGGATAGCTGTAGGTGACGAGATCGCCTTGGTAGAACACGGTGACCTCGTCTTTGCGGACTGTCGGGTAGCCGAGGAGGACGAACGAGCCGGGCTGCACGAGCGTCGGATAGATGTCGTCGCCAGGGCGCCCGTCGATGAGCGTCTGGAGCCGGCTGAGCGTGTAGCGGTCGGATTGGATCCGCTGTGCGGCGGTGTGCTGTTCGAGCCAGGCGATGGCGGCGCGTTCCTGGGGATGGGCGTAGTAGATGTCGTAGTACTGCCCGGCGTTGTCGAGGTGCAGCTGCGCGGGATAGCCGCCGAACAGCCGGGGCAGCGCACCGGTGAGGTCGAGGAACAACAGCAGTGCCACGGTGGTCGCGGCGGGCATCCGCCACCGTTTCCTGAGCCACGACAGCGCCCAGACCGACCCCATCGCGATGAACGGGGCGAACCCGAACAGCCCCTGCTGGAAGGTGCGCAGGAGCCCGTAGTCCACCGAGAGCTGCGGCACGGCGATCTCGGCGGCGAGCACGCCCAAGCCGCCGGCGGCGAGCACGAACAGGTCGTGCGTCGGGCGGAACAGCGTCGCGGTGGCGATGAGCGTCCCGGCCAAACCGAGGATCAACAGCACTTGCAGCCCGTCCGCGCACAAGGTGCGGAGCAGGCCGTTGATTCGGGGGACGTCGAGGCCGAGCCGGTCGAGGGCGGAACCTGCCGCGGTGAGCGGCAGATTGTCGGCAGGGGCGACCTGGGCGGTCGCCGAGCTCAACGCGGTCGGGGGTTCGCCGCCGGTGCGGGACCGGGTGGAATCGGCGTAGTCGCGCAACCGCTGCTGCGGGCTGACCCGGGCGGAGCTGAAGATGCCGTAAGCGGTGTCGGAGGAACCGCGTTGCACCTCGCCCGGGTGGAACAGGTCCTGTGCGGTGGCCGCGGCGGTGTGCTGGAGCTGATGCCAGGTGCCGGTGACCGGCCCGGTCCACAGCGCCGAGCACAGGACCGCGATGCCGATCATCGGCCAGGCGACGAAGTCGGTGGCTTCCTTCGGCGCCCGCTCGGCGAGCCGGCGCCGCAGCGGCGGGACGACCCGGATGACGCCGCTCGCGAGCTTGCCCAGCAGCAGCACGCCGATCAGCACGTAGGTAGTGGAGTAGTGGGACAGCACAACGCCCGCGAACAGGACGGTGAACGCGATCCGCCGCGCCCGTCGCGGGGCGGAAAGGTCGCTCAGCGCCAGGACCGCGCAGCCGAGCAGGAGGAACGCGATCTCCTGACGGCCGAGGAACGGCATGTCGGTGAAAAACGTGGGGAACGCGAGGAAGTAGACCGCGGCGAGGAGCGCGACCCGTTTCGACGTGAGATTGCGCGTCGTGCGGTACACCGCGACCGGCGCCGCGGCGAACAGCATCGGCAGCACGACTTTGAAGATCGCCAAGCCGGGCAACGCGGTCAGCTTGGCCAGTGACGTGGGCAGCAGGGTGATGCTGAGGCAGGCGTTGTACGCATCGGGATAGCCGGAGATATCCCAGTAGCCCTTGGTCGAGGTCAGCTGGAAGAGCAGGTACTCGCGCTGGATGTCGTGTCCGCTGACGTACCAGCCGCGCAGCGAGGTCAGCAGCAGCAAGGCCGTTGCCGCGCACAGGATTCCGAACGCGATGGCCCCGTCGCCGTAACGGCCCGCCTTGAGCACCAGGAACCCGAGCAGCGCCGCGACGAGGACCAGTGCGATCAGGCTCGTCGCGCCGGTGAACCCGTTGTTCAGGCGGACGGCCCCGGCGATCGCGACCACCAGGGAAAGAACTCCGAGGACAGCGACGGGCGCGATGTCGCGCACCGGCATCAGCCGCAGCGCACGCACCGGCGGCGAGGCGCCGGTGAGCCGTCGGTCCAAGAATGCGAGCCCCGCCGCAGTCAGGGTCTGGGCCACGGCGAGGGACGCAGTCGTGAGAGGGCGCGAGACGCCGAACCAGGGGAGCACGGTGTTGACCGCCAGTGCGGCCACCATCGCGGCCAGCACCGCGAAACCGAGGCCCAGCAACCATTGGGCTTCCCGAGCGGAGACGATCCTGGTGGCAATCCGGCGGCACAGCCAGGCCGGAGCGCCGATCAGCAGCCAGAGACCGGCGACGGTCACCAGCACGGCCGGTCGCCACGGACTCAGCTCCACGGCGCAGGCGACGAGCACCGATCCGAGCACGACGGTGCGCTGGCTGGGTCTCGTCACGGCAGAACCTCGGCATAGACGTCCTCGACCCGCTGCGCCACCTCGGCCCAGGTGAACTTCCGCGCAGCCGCCGCGCTGGCCGCGGCGGTCCGCTGCCGGAAGTCCTCGTCCGCCGCGAATTCGTCGATCGCCGCGGCCAGGGCGGCGGGATCGGCGGGGGCGAGGGCTCCGACGCCGCGCAGGAGTTCGGAGTTCCCGGGAACGTCGGTCGCGAGCACCGGCAGTCCCGCGGCCATGGCCTCGAGCGCGGCGAGCGACATCCCTTCGCGATCCGACGGCAGCACGAACAGATCGGCTTGCTCGTACCGCCGCAGCAGCTCGCCGCCGTGCAGACGACCGTGGAACCGCACACCCGGAATCCCTTGCCGCCGCACGGTTTCTTCAAGCTGCTGCCGCTGTTCCCCGTCCCCGACGACGTCGAGTTCGACCGGCTGGCGCACCAGGGCCAGCGCGTGCAGGAGCCGGGCGAGGTTCTTCTGGGGGCTGAGTCGTCCGACGAACAGCAAGCGCAGCAACGGTTCCGGTCGCGCGCGTGGCGGCAGGAAGAATTCATCGGACACCCCGTTCGGCACCGCGAAAACCCGCGCCGGATCGACCCGGTAGGCGGTGCGGACGAACTCCCGCTGCGCCTCGGTCAGCACCAGCACCCCGGCCGCAGCCCGCAGAACGCGGCTGAAGACGTGCTTTTTGTAGTGCGGCAACAGCCATCCCAGCTTCCCGGACTGGTCGACGTCCAGGTGGAAATGCAGCAGGAACGGCTGACGGCGCGCGGCCGCGGCGAGCGCGACCTGCTCGGGCAGCACCGCGTGTGCGGCGTGCAGATGCCACACCGACGTCTTCGGCGTGCGCAGCAACGCGGGAACGAGACCGGGCGACACCGGCGTGTGCGCGACGTCGAGCGCGAGCGCCCGAATGATGTCGACGTCGCGCACCCGCTCGCGCCGCGGCGAATCGCGGGCGCCGACGGTCGTGGTGAGCACGGTGACGTCGTGCTGGCGCGCCTGCTCCACCGCCAAGTGCTGCACCACCGCTTCCATCCCGCCCAGATGCGGCGGGTAGTAGGGCGTGATCTGGACGATCCGGCGGGGCGTCACGGTCTGCCTCTGGTGGCGGAAGCGTTGCCCGGCAAGCGGAAACGGAGGTTCTCCATGCCGCCCGCGACATTCACCGCGATCGCGTCCACGACGTGCCCCGGCGGGACCGGCAGGCGGAAGTCGAGCGTGGTGAACTGGCCGGGTTCGAGGGTCACGCGCCGCGACACCCCGGCGAGCCGGTCCGCCGACGAGGTCTCCAGCGCGGCCACCACGGTGTAGTCCGCGTGCGCGGGACCGTGGCGCACGAGCGCGACCTCGGCGGTGACAGTTCCGTCCCGGAACGTGGGCGTGCCGACGAAATACAGCTCGGTGTAGGTCTCGGGCTGCTCGGTGAAGGACTGCCGGAACAGCACCCGCGCGGCCGGCCACACCAGGACCGTCACGACCCCGAGCACCACCACCGCCGAAACCGCGCCGGCGAACTTCAGCCAGCCGCGGCCGTTTCCCCGGTCTTCTCCCGCGGAGTCGTCCACGCTCAGTCCGCCATCGCCAGCACGCACTCGGCTTCGCCGGTGCAGAGCACGTTCGCCGGCCCGCGGACGGTGCGCGCCCGGTGGGCGGCCAGCTGCGAAAGGTTGCGCAGTCCGTCGCGCACGGCGTGCAGTTTCACTTCGCCGCCGCGGATCCGGTACTCGATCGGCGTTTCGCCGCACCGGAAACCGCGGATGTACGCGTCGTTCTTGATCTCCTGCGAGAACGGCATCCCGCCGGACCGGATGTCGAGGTGCTGCCACACGTGCCGCCGGAACACCCACATCCCGGACTGCGAGTCGCGGAACGGCGAGCGGAAGAAGAACCGGCTGATCAGCGTCAGCACCCGGTTCCCGATCAGGTGGGAGGGCTTCATCGCCTCGCGGTTCTCGTGGCCGAGCCGGTTGGTGGAAAGGAAATCGAGCCGCCGGTCCGCCATCGTGCACAGCAGCCCGGGCAGGTGGTCGAACGGGTAGGTGCAGTCCGCGTCGCCGGTCGCGATCACGTCGCCGGTCGCGGCGGCGAAACCGGCGTGATAGGCGTGCCCGTACCCGCGACGCGGCTGCAGGACCACCCGCGCGCCGAGGGCGGCGGCGACCTCGCCGGTCCCGTCGGTCGAGGCGTTGTCGACCACGATCACCTCGATCTCGTAGCCGAGGGAAGCGAGCCCGGAGTGCGGGATCGTGGCCAGCACCCGGGGCATGTTGACCCGCTCGTTGAGGGCGGGGATGACGATGGACAGGGTCCGCGGGCCCGGTCTTGCGCCGCAGGCGCCGCGGCTGGCGACCCGGAGGCCGCAACAGGGACCGGAAGCCGCGCGGGGAGTGGTGTCGTCCGACGGCGAGGAGCTGGAACGCTCGATGTTCGACGTCATGGAAGAACCTCGGTTCTTGTCTTGTGCTCGGCGGGGGAAGAGAGCAGAAGAGCACGGGAGCACGGCGGGATCCGGAGGCGGGAAGCACCGATTGCCCGGCCTCGTCAGGCCGGGTGGTCGGCGTCCGCCGGCGGAGAGCCTGCCGGCGACGGGTCGGGGGGCGGGGGTTGCTGTTGTAGAGGCGGGCGGTGCGAACGGCCTCGCGACCGTGCGAGCGCGCTTCGGCGCCCGGCCTCGTATCTGTATCGATGCCGAGGGCCTGGGCGCTACGTGCGTTTAGCGAATTTTTCGTTCACTCGATCGGGGGAGTGCTGAATGCGACCGCGATTATGAACGGTCGTCGCAGGTAATGGTGACCGGTGCGCAAAAAACCGAAAGGGATTCGCGTGCGGTTTCACTCGTTCGGCCTAGTCCGGAAAAAGCGGGTGACCGGGCCGAAAGGACGGCATCGAGCCGTATGCCTGCTATGTCCGCATGCTGTTCGGGCCTGCTTGGACGCGAGTATATGCCTTGCTGTGCAACGGTAATCGGACGCGACTAGTTCCCGAACGAGCCGTGTCTGCCCGCGCCCTCGGCGAATCGCGTCGCTCCCGCAATGGTGTCGGCATTCAATGACTGAATCCCGTGCCGGAATTCGTTTTCCCATGCGGATTCCTCGGTCAAGGACTCGCTTTCCAGCAATGCGGCGCGGTCCTCGCGCAGGCAGGTCCGCGGAAACGCCGCGAGTTCCCGGCCCAGTGCGATCGCGGCGGGCAATGCCTGCCCGGAAGGCACGACGCGATTCGCCAATCCGATCCGATGCGCTTCTTCCGCGCCGACCGGACGTCCGGTCAGCACCAGGTCCATCGCGTGGCTCCGCCCGATCAGCCGCGGCAGCCGGAAAGTGCCGCCGTCGATGAGCGGAACGCCCCAGCGGCGGCAGAAGACGCCGAATACCGCGGTCTCCTCCACGATCCGGAGGTCCGCCCAGATCGCCAGTTCCAATCCGCCCGCGACGGCGTGCCCGGACACCGCCGCGAGCACCGGCTTGCGCAACCGCAGACGGGTCGGCCCCATCGGACCGTCGCCGTCCGGCTCGGTGCGGTTGCCGCGGCCTTCGCTCACCGCCTTGAGGTCCGCGCCCGCGCAGAAGGTCCCGCCGACGCCGTGGAGCACCGCGACCGAGGCGTCCGAGGCGTCGAATTCCCGGAAGGCGTCGGCCAATGCCTCGGCGGTGGCGCGGTCGACGGCGTTGCGCCGCTCCGGCCGGTTGATGCCGATGGTGGTGACCGGACCGTCGTGCTCGACCAGCACAGTGCTCACGCGGTGCCTCCTGCCGAAGTAGCGGGTGTCCGGGCAGCATGCCATGCCCCGTAGGCTCCGGCCGGCAGATCGGCACGGGAAGGGAGCTGCGGGATGGACGCCGAAAGCCTGGCCGCGTTCGGGTTCGAGCTGGGAGTGCTCAAGCGGGTCCGCCGCGCGGGCTGGTGGCAGGCGGGGGTCCGCGACCCCGAATCGGTGGCCGAGCACAGCCTTCGGGCGGCGCAGCTGGCAGCGCTGCTCGCCGCCGAGGAAGGCGCGGTTCCCGAGCGCGCGGCGTTTCTCGCGCTGTGGCACGACACCCAGGAGACCCGCACCGGGGACCTGCCGCACACGGCCGCGCCGTACCTGACGAAGCCGGAACCCCGGGCCATCACGGCGGACCAGACCGCGGGATTGCCGCGCGCGTCGGCGGAAACCGTGCGGGCGGCGGTAGACGAGTACGAAACTCGCGAGTCGCCCGAAGCGCGCTGCGCGAAAGACGCCGACAAACTCGAAATGCTTTTCCAAGCGCTCGAATACCGGGCGACCGGAGTCTCCACAGTGGACGAATGGGTCGCGTCCGCGCAGGCCGGGCTCTTCACCGAAACCGCCCGGCGGGTCGCCGAGGCCGCGCTGGCGACGTCGCCGCTGGCCTGGCGGTCTCGTTAGGGATCACCCACATGGGCGCACTTCTGGTTTAAGACTGTCCTCTCTGGGAAAGATCCAGAGTACGACCATCTCGGGGAGGCACAGGATGAACCGGAAACTCACGGCAATGCTGGCCAGTATCGCGGCGATGGCGGCGACGATCGGATTCGCGGCGAGCGCGGAGGCGGCGGGACCTCCGTGCGGCGCGCAGGCGAAAGCGTGCCTGAAGCTGTCGGCGAACACGGCGTGGCTGATGAACAACGGCAAGGTCACCCGCGGCGGCGTGCGCGTGACTGTCGGCAAGCCCGCGTACCCGACGCCGGTCGGCACGTTCCGCGTGCAGTACAAGGATCTTCACCACTACAGCAAGCAGTTCCACGGCCCGATGCCGTACTCGGTCTTCTTCACCAACACCGGGGTGGCGTTCCATCAGGGCAGCCTGAAGGTCCAGTCGCACGGCTGCGTGCACCTGTCGCACGCGGACGCGGTGGCGTTCTTCAACACGCTGCAGCCGGGCGATGTGGTGCAGGTCGTGCGGTAATCGCGATTGCGAGGCCTGAGGTCCGTGAGGGGAACCCTGAGGGAATCAGATTCCCTCAGGGTTCCCCTCACGGACGTGTGGCCCGCGCGCAGGCCCTTCGACTCGGGTAAGGGTCCTTGCGCTGATCACCCGACGGGCATCGGCCGTCGCAGCGCTTGCCTGCGCAGGCGGCCGAACCCCCTCGGATTGTTGAACCCGAACACGGCCACGGTCTGGCCGTCGCGGTGATAAGTGGCGAGGAAGGACTCGTCGTCCGGGCCGCCGTCGGCGAAGCGCACCTCGTCGCCGGGGGAGGGGTGCCCGGCGAGCTGGAGCGTCCCCGCGTACTGATCCGACCAGACGTAACCGCTCGGCTGGTACTCCCGGACCACCTGCCCGGCCAGCAGGTTGGCGATCGCGACTGAGGCCTGCTCGGTGGCGTTCGTCCAGTGCTCGTGCCGAGTCCCAGCCGGCCCGTACGCCGCGACGTCGCCCGCCGCGACCACGTTCGGCAGAGACGTGACCAGGCCGGTGTCGGTACGGACGCCGTTGCCGATCTCCAGCCCCGAGCCATCGAGCCACTCGACTGCCGGGACCATTCCGATCCCGGCGACGACCACGTCGGCGGGCAGATTCTCCCCGGTGTCCAGCTGCACTCCGGTGACCCGGCCGGACAGCGTGGAAAGCCCGGCGACTGCAGTGCCGCAGCGGAGCGTGACGCCGTTCCGCCCGTGCAGACCCGCGCAGATCGAGCCGAGTTCCGGGCCCAGCACGCGCGCCATTGGCGTCGGCAATGCCTCCAGGACCGTGACATCGAGACCCAAGCCGGAGCACGTCGAAGCCACCTCGGCCCCGATGAATCCGCCGCCGACGATCACTGCCCGTGCACCGGGGACCAATTCCTCGCGGAGGGCGAGAGCGTCGTCGAGGGTGCGCAGAACATGAACTCCGGCAACGGATTCCGTGCCGGGCAAGGCGCGAGCCCGGCCGCCGGTCGCGAGGATGACGCCGTCGGCGGCGAGTTCGCCGCCGGTGAGGACGAGGCGGCCGGTGGCCGCGTCGAACCGTTCCGCGCGCGTGCCGAGCCGGACGTCCAGCGAAGCGAGGTCGTCGGCATCGAGCAGGTCGAGCGATTCGCGCGACGCGGTTCCGGTGAGGAAGGCTTTCGACAGCGGCGGCCGGTCGTAGGGGAGGTGCGGCTCTTCACCGATGAGCACCACGCGACCGTCGAACCCCTGTGCGCGCAGCTCCTGCGCGGCGCGGGTGCCGGCGAGCGAAGCGCCGACGATCGCGACCGTTTTCACGCAGCGTCCTCGGCGGCGTCGGCGAGCACGTAGATGACGCCCTCGTCGACCTGCACCTGATACGTGCGCACCGGCTGCTTCGCGGGCAGGCAGGACGGCAGGCCGGTGCGCAGGTCGAAGAGCGCCGCGTGCAGCGGGCACTCCACGAAGCAGCCTTCGAGCCAGCCGTCGGCCAGCGACGCGTCCTGGTGGGTGCAGGTGTCCCCGATCGCGTACAGCTCGCCGTCGGCGTTGAAGACGGCGATGGGCTCCGGCCCCGCGATCCGGACGGACTCGCCCGGGGGCAGTTCGTCCACTGAGCACGCGCGCAGCATTGATTCCTCCGAAGCTGGGGATTGTTGCGTATTGAGGAACACTCGACGTGATACGCAACAGAGTTTGAGCGCGCCGGAGGGGTGCCGTCAAGAGGTTCCGGGGTGGAGTTTTTCGGAGCGCCGTTCCGGGTGAAAGCCGTGGTCGAAGGCGGTTCCGGCGAACGGGTGCGGCACCGGGGAGAGCGCTTGACAGCGCCCCGGCTGAGCCTCATCTTGTTCCGGAGAGGGCAACAAGACGCGTAATACGCAACATCGAAGGTGTTCGAGAGGAGCCCTGCCGGTGACCGCTATCGACCTCCCGCAGAGCCTGCTGCCGACTCTGCCCGGGCCGCACTACACCGACCCGGCGATCTTCGCCCGGGAGCAGGAGCGGATCTTCGAAGCGGGCTGGTTCTGTGCGGTCCGCAGCGCCGACCTGCCGTCGCCCGGCTCGTTCGAGACCGTGCAGGTCGGCCGCGAAAGCGTGCTGATCGCGCGCGGTCGCGACGGGGCTTTGCGCGCGTTCCTGAACGTGTGCCGCCATCGCGGCGCGCGGCTGTGCACCGACGAGAAGGGTTCGGTGAAGCGCGCTTTCCAGTGCATGTACCACGCCTGGACCTACGGCCTCGACGGAAAGCTCGTCGCCGCACCGAATCTGACCGGGATGCCCGACATCGACCGCGTCGAGTACGGCCTGACGAAGGTGCATCTGCGCGAATGGCTCGGCTACGCCTGGGTTTGCCTCGCCGAGGATGCACCGTCCTTTGCGGACACTGTGCAGGCCGACGTGAGCGAACGGCTCGGCGGGCCCGGCGAAATCGAGGCGTACGGCATCGAGAATCTGTCGCTGGGCCGCCGCATCGAGTACGACGTGCGTGCGAACTGGAAGCAGATCATCGAGAACTTCATGGAGTGCTACCACTGCGCGACGATCCATCCGGAGCTCACCGAGGTGGTCCCTGAGTTCGCGGACGGCTACGCGGCGCAGTATTTCGTCGGCCACGGCGCGGAATTCGGCTCCGACGTCACCGGGTTCACTGTGGACGGCGGCGACGGCCTGCAGCGGCTGCCGGGCGTCGGCGAGCATCAGGACCGGCGGTACTACGCGATCACGATCCGGCCGCAGGTGTTCGTGAACCTGGTGCCGGACCACGTGATCGTGCACCGGATGTTCCCGCTGGCCCCGGACCGCACCCTGGTTCGCTGCGACTGGCTGTACCTGGCCGACGTGGTCGAGTCGGGCGCGGACCTCGACCGTTCGGTGGAGCTGTTCCACCGGGTGAACCAGCAGGATTTCGAGGCGTGCGAACGGTGTCAGCAGGCGATGGGATCCCGCGCTTACGCCCGCGGCGGCGTGCTGGTGCCGAGCGAACACCACATCGGCGAGTTCCACGAGTGGGTGCGGGCGAAGGCCGGGGACTAGATCAGCGCGCGGATCGCTTTCTCGAAGCCGGTCACGTGGTCGAGCGTCAGCTCCGACGCCTTGTCGGCGTCCCCCTCCACGATCGCCGTCAGCAACGGCGAATGCTCGTCCACGTGTCCGGCCATCCCGCGCAGCCGGGGAAGGAACACGCACCAGATCCGGGTCGCGAGGTTGTCGTAATGAATCAGAGTGTCCTCGAGGAACGGATTGTGCACACACTGGTAGATCGCGCGGTGGAGCTCGAGGTCGATGCGCAGGAGGTCGGCGTTTTCCTTTTGTGCGGCCGAATCCAGCTGATCGCGCAGCTCCGCCAGCCGCGCACGGTCCGCGTCGGTCGCGCGCGTGGCGGCGGACGCGGCGGCCTTCGGTTCGAGGGTGCGCCGGACCTCGGAGATGTGCGCGAGGTCGGAGATGTTGACGTCGGTGGCGAACGTGCCGCGGCGCGGGTACGCCACCACCAGGCGTTCGGTCTCGAGCCGTTTCAGCGCTTCGCGGATCGGCGTGCGGCCCATCTCGAGTACGCCGCCCGCCCATTCCTCGTTGATCGGGTCGCCCGGCTTGATGTCGAGCATGACGAGGCGGTCGCGCAGGAACTCGTAGGCGCGCTCGGCCAGCGACGGGGCGGCGGCCGGGATGACGTGGTTGACCGGGGTGCTCACCCGGCCTACTCTACCGCGAAGATTGATATATCAGTAGTCGACCAGTTGTCCGATACGGGAGGCCAGCCGGAATGACCACGACGGACCAGCCGCGTCCCCCGGGCGCGGACCTGCCGGACCACCCGGACTTCCTGTGGCGGGACCCGGAGCCGCAGCGCGCGTACGACGTCGTCGTGGTGGGCGGCGGCGGGCACGGCCTCGCGACCGCCTACTACCTCGCCAAGGTGCACGGCATCACCAACGTCGCGGTGCTGGAGAAAGGCTGGCTCGCCGGCGGGAACATGGCCCGCAACACGACGATCATCCGGTCCAACTACCTGTGGGACGAAAGCTCCGGCATCTACGAGCACTCGCTGAAGCTGTGGGAGGGCCTCGAAGAAGACCTCGGCTACCCGATCCTGTTCAGCCAGCGCGGCGTGCTCAACCTCGCGCACAGCCTGCAGGACGTCCGCGACAGCGTGCGCCGGGTCAACGCCAACCGGCTCAACGGGATCGACGCGGAGTGGGTCGACGCGGACGGGGTCAAGGAACTCTGCCCGATCGTGAACACCTCGCCGGACGTCCGCTATCCGGTCCTGGGCGCGACCTATCAGCCGCGCGCCGGAATCGCCAAACACGACTACGTCGCTTGGGGTTTCGCCCGCGCGGCCGCTGAGATGGGCGTCGACCTCATCCAGAACTGCGCGGTCACCGGCATCGAGACGCGCGACGGCAAGGTGGTCGCGGTCGAAACCAGCCGGGGCCGGATCGCCGCCGGGAAGGTCGCGTTGTGCGCGGCCGGGCACAGTTCGGTGCTGGCGAAGATGGCCGGGATCGACCTGCCGCTGGTGTCGCATCCGCTGCAGGCGCTCGTGTCGGAGCTGCTCGAACCGGTGCACCCGACGGTGGTGATGTCGAACGCCGTGCACGTCTACGTTTCCCAGGCGCACAAGGGAGAACTCGTGATGGGCGCGGGCATCGACTCCTACGCCGGCTACGGCCAGCGCGGCGCGTTCCACATCATCGAGGACCAGATGGCCGCCGCGCTGGAGCTGTTCCCGGTCTTCGCGCGGGCGCACCTGCTGCGGACGTGGGCGGGCATCGTCGACGTGACCCCGGACGCCTCGCCGATCGTCGGCCTGACCCCGGTGGAGAACCTGTACCTCAACTGCGGCTGGGGGACCGGCGGGTTCAAGGCCACACCGGGCGTCGGCGACTGCTTCGCGCACACCGTCGCGAAGGGCAAACCGCATCCGTACGCCGAACCCTTCACCCTCGACCGGTTCACCACCGGCGCGCTCGTCGACGAGCACGGCGCCGCCGCCGTCGCGCACTAGGAGCCACTGTGCAGCTGATTCCCTGCCCCTGGTGCGGTCCCCGCGAGGAGACCGAATTCCACTACGGCGGCCAAGCCCACGTCGCGTACCCGCAGGAGCCTGCCGCGCTGTCCGACGAGGACTGGGCGAAGTACGTGTTCTTCCGCGCCAACCCGAGCGGCCCGCTCGCCGAGCGCTGGACGCACAGCGCGGGCTGCCGCCGTTGGTTCAACGCCGTCCGCGACACCCGCACCCACGAACTCGCGGCGGTTTACCGCCTCGACGAACCCCGGCCGGTGATCCCATGACCTTCCGCCTCCCCAGCGGCGGCTACGTCGACCGCGACACCCAGCTCCAGTTCACCTTCGACGGCCGTGTCCTCAGTGGGCACCCGGGCGACACGCTCGCCTCTGCGCTGCTCGCGAACGGTGTGCACCAGGTGGCGAGGAGCGTGAAGCTCGGCCGTCCGCGCGGCATCATGGCAGCGGGCGTCGAAGAGCCGAACGCGGTGGTGCAGCTGGAAAAGCCGTTTCCCGAGCCGATGCAGACCGCCACCACCGTCGAGCTGTTCGACGGCCTGGTCGCGCGCAGCCTTTCCGGACAAGGCCGATTGGCGACCGAACCGGACCCGGCGCGGTACGACGCGAAGCACCTGCACTGCGACGTGCTGGTGATCGGCGCGGGACCGGCTGGGCTCGTCGCCGCCCGCACGGCGGCCCGTGCCGGAGCGCGAGTCGTGCTGGTGGACGACCAACCGGAACCCGGCGGTTCGCTGCTCGGCTCGAACGAGTACGTGGATCTCAAACCCGCTGTCGAGTGGGCCCGCGCGATCGCCGACGAACTCCGCGCGACCCCGGACGTGCACGTGCTCGACCGGACCACCGCGTTCGGCGCGTACGACGACGGTTTCGTCCTGGCCGTGCAAAACCGGACCTCCGGCGCGGCCCGGCAGCGCGTGTGGCGGATCCGCGCGAAGCAGACCGTCCTCGCGACCGGCGCGCACGAACGCCCGATCGTGTTCCCGGACAACGACCGCCCCGGCATCCTTCTCGCGAGCGCCGCACGGACTTACCTGCACCGGTACGGCGTCCTGCCCGGCCGCCGCGCGGTCGTGTTCACCATGGACGACTCCGCCTACGCCACCGCGATCGACCTCGCCGACGCTGGCGTGGAGGTCCCGCTGGTGGTCGACGTTCGCCCGGCCGCCCCGGAGAACTGGGCAGCGGTCTGCGCGGAACGGGGGATCGAGGTCCGCACCGATGCCGCGGTGACCGGAACCGCGGGCACTGAGCGCGTCACCGGCGTACGAGTCGCCGGGGAACTCATCCCGTGCGACACGCTCCTGGTCTCGGGCGGCTGGACCCCCGCCGTCCACCTGTTCAGCCAGCTGCGCGGCGCCTTGCGCTACGAACCCGCCCTCGGCGCGTATCTCCCCGACGGAGAACTCCCGAACGCACGGGTGGCAGGCAGCGCGAACGGTACCTTCGACTTCGCCGGTTGCGTGCGGGAAGGCCGCGCCGCCGCCGCGAAAGCACCAGTGGAGATCCCGCTCCCGGTCTCCGACGCTCGACCGCGCGAGCTGGCCCCCGCCGTCGAATGGCAGATCCCCAGCCCAGAGTCCGATGTGGACACCCGTTTCGTGGACCTGCAGCGCGACGCCACCGTCTCCGACGTGCTCCGCGCGACCGGCGCGGGTCTCACCTCGCTGGAGCACGTCAAGCGCTACACCACCATCGGCACCGCGCACGACCAGGGCAAAACCTCCGGCATGCTCGCCGCCGGGATCACCGCCGAAGCCCTCGGCGTCGACCTCGCGGACCGCCGCCCGACCACCTACCGCCCGCCGTACACGCCCGTCGCCTTCGCCGCGTTGGCCGGACGGAACCGCGGCGAACTGCACGACCCGGTCCGCGTGACCGCATTGCACTCCTGGCATGTCGAACACGGCGCGGAATTCGAGAACGTCGGCCAGTGGAAGCGCCCCTGGTACTACCCGCGGCCAGGCGAGGACCTTCCCGCGGCGGTGCGGCGGGAGTGCCTTGCCGCCCGCACCGACGTGGCGATGATGGACGGCTCCACCCTCGGCAAGATCGACGTCCAAGGCCCGGACGCCGCCGAGTTCCTCGACCTGCTCTACACGAACCTGATGAGCACGCTGAAGGTCGGCCGAATCCGGTACGGCGTCATGTGCGGCGTCGACGGCATGGTCATCGACGACGGCACCGTCATCCGCGTGGCCGAGGACCGCTTCCTCGTCACCACTACCACCGGCAACGCCGCGATGGTGCTGGACTGGATGGAGGAGTGGCTGCAAACCGAGTGGCCGCACCTGCGCGTGTTCGCCACCTCGGTCACCGAGCACTGGGCCACCGTCCCGCTCGTCGGCCCGCGTTCGCGCGAGATCCTCGCCGGGCTCGCGCCGGAGCTGGACGTCAGCAACGACGCGTTCGGCTTCATGGCCTGGCGCGACGCCGAGGTCGCCGGAATCGCCGCACGGGTGTGCCGGATCAGCTTCTCCGGCGAGCTGGCCTACGAGATCAACGTGCCGTCCTGGTACGGCCTGGCGCTCTGGGAAGCGTTGGCGGAGCGGGGAATCACGCCGTACGGCACCGAAACCATGCACGTCCTGCGCGCCGAGAAGGGCTACCCGATCATCGGCCAGGACACCGACGGCACGGTCACCCCCCACGACCTCGGCATGAGCTGGGCGGTGTCCAAGAAGAAGGCCGACTTCCTCGGCAAACGGTCCTTCTCCCGGGCGGAAAACCTGCGCCCGGACCGGAAACAACTCGTCGGCCTGCTGCCGGTCGATCCCACTGTGCTGCTGCCGGAAGGCGCGCAGATCATCGAAACCGCGCACGTCCCGCGCCCGCCGGTGCGCATGCTCGGCCACGTCACCTCCAGCTACCCGAGCGCCGCGCTGAACCGGACCTTCGCGCTCGCGGTCGTCCGCTCCGGCCAGGAGCGGATCGGGGAGACGCTGTACGTCCCGGTCGGCGACGAGGTCGTGCCGGTGACGGTGACCGAAACCGTGCTCTACGACAAGGAGGGGACCCGCCGTGACGGCTAAGACCCTGTCTCCGCTCGCGGAGCACGCGGGCCTGCTCGCCAGCAGCGCTCCGGCCGTGCTCGCCGAAGAACGCCCGTTCGTCTCGCAGCTCAACGTCCGCATCCGCGAAGGCCACGACGCCGCGGCAGCCGTGCTCGGCACCGAACTGCCGGACGTCTGCCAGTTCACCAGCGGAATCGGCGACGTCCTGTGGCTCGGCCCCGACGAGTACCTCGTGCTCGGCGCTCCCGAAGGCACCGAAGCAGCGCTGCGAGAAGCGATCACCGTCGGTGCGGTCACCGATGTGTCCGCTCAGCGCACCACCGTGCAGCTCGGCGGACCGGCGGCCCGCGACGTCCTGGCGCACGGCTGTGCGATCGATCTCCACCCGAAGGCCGCTCTGCCGGGCACCTGCGTGCAGACGTTGCTCGCCCGCACCGGAATCGTCCTGCTGGTGCGGGAAACGGACGAGTTCACCGTGCTCGTGCGCCAGTCGTTCGCCCCCTATTTCGCCGCCTGGCTCGCCGACGCGGCACTGGAATATCGAGAGGAGGAGTCTTGACCCAGTTCACCTTGACCCTGCACTGCCCCGAGCGCTCCGGGATCGTGCACGCCGTGACGACGTTCCTCGTCGGCAACGGCTGCGACATCGTCGAGCACCAGCAGTTCGACGACGACGTGCACGGGGAACTGTTCCTGCGCACCGAATTCGCCTGCGCCGGACCGGCCACAGCGGACGATCTCACCCGCGAGTTCGACCTCGTCGCCCGCGATTACGCCATGCGGTACCGGTTCTCCGACCGCACCCCGGACCGACTGCTGGTGATGGTGTCGAAGGCCGGGCACTGCCTCAACGACCTCCTCTTCCGCTGGCGCGCGGGCGCACTCGGCGCGGAAATCGCGCTCGTGGCGTCGAATCACGAGGACCTGCGCCCGATGGCCGAGGCCGCCGGACTGCCGTTCGTGCACATCCCGGTGACGCCCGCGACCAAGCCGGAGGCCGAACAGCGGCTGCTGGACCTGGTGCGGGAGCACGACATCGACCTCGTCGTACTGGCCCGGTACATGCAGGTCCTCTCGGACGAGCTGTGCCAGAAGCTGCAGGGCCGCGCGATCAACATCCACCACTCGTTCCTGCCCGGCTTCAAGGGCGCGAAACCGTACGCCCAGGCCTACGACCGGGGCGTCAAGTACGTCGGCGCGACCGCGCACTACGTGACCCCCGAACTCGACGAAGGCCCGATCATCGAGCAAGAAGTGCAGCGGGTCGACCACTCGCACTCGCCGCGCGCCCTGGCGACCGTCGGCCGTGACGCCGAAGCGCTCGCCCTTTCCCGCGCGGTGCGCTGGCACTGCGAGCGGCGCGTCCTCCTCAACGGCACCCGGACCGTCGTCTTCCGCTGACCTACCCCAGGGAGTTCTCATGACCCGTGTCGTGATCATCGGCGCCGGAATCGTGGGCGCGAACCTCGCCGACGAGCTGACCCTGCGCGGCTGGACCGACGTCACCGTGCTCGACCAGGGCCCGCTGCCGTTGACCGGAGGCTCGACGTCGCACGCGCCGGGACTGGTGTTCCAGACCAACCCGTCGAAGGCGATGACCGAGTTCGCCGGCTACACCGTCGCGAAACTGCTCGACCTCGGCTGTTTCGAGCAGGTCGGCGGCATGGAGGTGGCCAGCACCGCGGCGCGCTGGGAGGACCTGAAACGCAAGCACGGCTGGGCGACGTCGTGGGGCGTCGAGGCGCGGCTGATCGACCCGGACGAATGCGTGCGCCGCTGGCCGATGCTCGACCAAAACCAGATCTACGGCGCGCTGTATGTCCCGACCGACGGGCTCGCGGTCGCTTCGCGCGCGGTGGACGAGCTGATCAAACGGGCTTCCTCGCGTGGCGCGCGGTTCGTCGGCTCGACCCGGGTCACCGGCATCCAGCAGGCGCACGGCCACGTCACCGGCGTCGAGACTGCCGACGACGTGATTCCGGCCGACATCGTGGTGTCCTGCGCCGGATTCTGGGGCCGGGAGATCGGCGAAATGGTCGGCATGACCGTGCCGCTGCTGCCGCTGGCCCATCAGTACGCGAAGACCGGTCAGCTCGCCGAACTGGCCGGAGCCGACCCGGTGCACCCGGCGCTGCCGATCCTGCGCCACCAGGACCAGGACCTCTACTTCCGCCAGCACGGCGACCGGCTCGGCATCGGCTCGTACGCGCACCGCCCGATGCCCGTGGACAAATTCGCCGAACCCGGCGAGGTCACCGCGTCCGCGATGCCGTCGATGCTGCCGTTCACCGAGGACGATTTCGCGCCGTCGTGGGAGGAAAGCAAGCTCCTGCTGCCCGCGCTCGGCCAGACCAAGGCGGAGGAGGGCTTCAACGGCATCTTCTCCTTCACCCCCGACGGCGGCTCGCTGGTCGGCGAATCCTCCGACGTGCGCGGATTCTGGATCGCCGAGGCCATCTGGGTCACGCATTCCGCGGGCATCGCGAAGGCCGTGGCGGAATCTATTGTGGACGGTCGCTCCGAGACCGACCTGCACGAGTTGGACGTGCACCGGTTCGAGGACATCCAGCTCGCCCCGGAGTACATCCGCGAGACCGCGCAGCAGAACTTCGTGGAGATCTACGACGTCCTGCACCCGCTGCAGCCCCGGCTTTCGCCGCGCGACCTGCGGGTCAGCCCGTTCCACGCGCGGCAGCGGGAGCTGGGCGCGGTGTTCCTCGAGGCGGGCGGCTGGGAGCGGCCGCAGTGGTTCGAGGCCAACGCGTCGCTGCTGAAAGACCTGCCGCACGACTTCCTCCCGCCCGCGCGCGACGCCTGGGCCGGGCAGTTCCACTCGCCGATCGTGGCGGCCGAGGCCTGGCACACGCGAAACCGCGTCGCGATGTACGACATGACCCCGCTCAAACGCGTCGAGGTCAGCGGACCGGGTTCCCTGGAATTCCTGCAGGGGCTCACGACGAACCAGCTGGCGAAGTCGGTCGGCTCGGTGACATACACGCTGATGCTCGACGACGCCGGGGGAGTCCGCAGCGACATCACCGTGGCACGGCTCGAACCGGAGCTGTTCCAGGTCGGCATCAACGGCACCATCGACGTCGCCTACCTGCGCAGCCGAGCTCCGGAAGGCGTCCGGGTCGAGGACACCACCGGCGGCACCTGCTGCATCGGCGTGTGGGGTCCGCTCGCCCGCGACCTGGTGCAGCCGCTGTCGGCGGAAGACCTTTCGCACACCGGGCTCAAGTACTTCCGCGGCCGCCGCGCCCGGATCGCCGGGGTGCCGGTGACGATCCTGCGACTGTCCTATGTGGGCGAACTCGGCTGGGAGATCTACACGTCCGCGGACAACGGCCAGCGCCTGTGGGACGCGCTGTGGCGCGCCGGGCAAGCGTTAGGCGTCATCGCGGCCGGGCGCGGCGCGTTCAACAGCCTCCGGCTGGAGAAGGGCTACCGGCTGTGGGGCACCGACATGACCACCGAGCACGACCCGTACGAGGCAGGAGTCGGGTTCGCGGTGCGCCCGGCGAAGGGCGAGTTCGCGGGCCGGGCAGCCATCGACGGCCGCAGCGAAGAAACCTCGGCCCGGCGGCTGCGCTGCCTCACCGTGGACGACGGCCGGACTGTCGTGCTGGGCAAGGAACCGGTGTTCGTGGACGGCGCCCCGGCGGGATACGTCACGAGCGCGGCCTACGGCTACACAATCGGCCGTCCCATCGCGTACGCCTGGCTGCCGGGCACGGTCGCGATCGGCGACACCGTGGAGATCGAGTACTTCGGCAGGCGAGTCCCCGCGACGGTGGCCGCGGAACCGCTGGTCGACCCCGGGATGGAGCGCATCCGGCGCTGAGCGGAAGGAAACCAGCCATGCGGGACCAGATCGTGAGCGACTTCCTGAAAACCCTCGCCCGGCCCGCGCTCCCGGCTCCGGCCGGGGCAACGGTCGCGGCCCTCGCCCTCGCGCAAGCCGCAGCGTTGCTAAGCCGGGCCGCTGGTGGCGACGCCGAGGCAGACCACCTCACCCGGCATGCGTTGCGGCTGGCGGAGATCGACGCACACGCCGTCACCCACGACGTGCCCGACCGAGCCCAGCCCGCCGCGGACGTCGTGGCGGCGGCGGGGGAAGTGGTCCGAGTGGCGGAACGCTTGCTGTCCACTGTGGACCCAGCGGCACTGGTCGACGTGTCCGCAGCCGCCGAAATGGCCGGTTCCTCAGCGCGGACAGCGTCCGTCGCGGTCGAATCGCGAAACGGTTTCGCAGCCGGTGCCGATGCGGTGGCCGAACGGGCCGCACGAGTGACGGAGGCGGTGCGCTCGGGCGCGCACAGCGGGGTGTGAAAGCGGCGGCGTCCGGGGAATGGCAAGATCTGCGGTGTTCTTCAGGAGACCCGTTCCCCGGAACACCGCAGACACCGCAGTGAGGATCGCCGCATGGCTGTGCCGCCCCTGCTCACGCTGAACAACTCCGTCACCGTCCCGCAGCTCGGACTCGGCATGTACCAGGTCCGGCCGGACCAGGTCGCGAAGGTCGTCGCGACCGCGTTCGAAGCCGGGTACCGCAGCATCGACACCGCCGCGATGTACGGCAACGAGGCCGAGGTCGGCACCGCCGTGCGGGAGTCCGGGCTGCCGCGCGAGGACATCTTCGTCACCACGAAGGTCTGGAACACCGACCACGGCTACGACAACACCCTGCGCGCGTTCGACCGCAGTGCCGAAGCGCTCGGGGTCGGCCCGGTCGACCTCTACCTGATCCATTGGCCGAAACCGGAACTGGACCGCTACGTCGAAACCTGGCGCGCGCTGGAACTGCTGCTGAACGAGGGCCGCGTCCGGGCGATCGGCGTGTCGAACTTCGGCATCGACCACCTGCGCCGGCTGCTCGACGAGACCGACGTCGTGCCGGTGGTCAACCAGGTCGAACTGCACCCGTGGCAGCAGCAGGCCCCGCTGCGCGCGTTCCACGCCGAGCACGGCATCGCGACCGAAGCCTGGAGCCCGCTGGCCCGCGGCAGGCACCTGAACGACCGGGTGATCACGTCGCTGGCCGCGAAGTACGGAAAGACGCCCGCCCAGCTCGTGCTGCGGTGGCATCTGCAGCTGGGGATCATCGCGATCCCGAAATCCGCGACGCCCTCGAGGATCCGGGAGAACGCGGCGGTGTTCGACTTCGAACTCGCCGAGGACGACCTGCTGGCGCTGGCCGAACTCGACTCCTGAGCGGCGACGCACACGAGCCAGCACGGGCAGGGCCTCGTGAGTGTTTATGCCGGTTCTAACCGGGATTGCCACCCACGACGCGGTCAGGGAAGCACGCATCCCCACCGCCGCGAAGCCGACAGCCGGGCCGTTAGCTCCCGCCCGCGCGCCGGAGCCGTCCGGCCAGGGCGCGGTCAGGCGGCGTGCCCCGGAAACACGACAACCGCCCCAGTTCGACGCGGACTGAGGCGGCACGAGGTTCCCGCAGCCGCGAGGGCAGGCGGCGGCAAAATCGGCCGCGCCCCCAAGCCGCCCTTCCCGCCTGCCCCGAAAACACAACACCGCCCCAGCCCAAGCTTGGACTGAAGCGGTGCCGGGAACGAGAGATCAGGAAGCGCGAATCCCCGCCGCCGCGAAGTCGGCCAGCTGGGCCGGTTCCTTGAGGAACGCCCGGAAGCTCTGCGTCCCGCGCTGCTGGACCTCGTCGATCGACGTGCCGGACAGGCCGACGAACGGGTAGTCCGCGGGCGGGCCGGAGCCGATCGGCATCGCGGGGGAGCCGATGACGTCCGGCTTCGCCTTCGACAGCTGGGAGACCCAGTACGACGACTCGGGGATCCAGCCGTCGGGGAGGCCGCCGATGGAGTCGAGCGAGGACTTTCCGGTGAGCGCGTTGAGCACGTCGGACGCGGGCTTGCTCTGCACGGCCACGTGCACGCAGCTGCCGTGCACCTGGGTGAGGTCCTGGTTCCAGCGCGCCGCCGCGGCCTCGACCGGCTTGGTGATCTGCGGGGTCACCACGATCCGGATGTCGGTACGGCCGCCGTTGCAGCTGGCGGCCTGCGCCTCGGCCCGGTTGTTGAGCACGCTGTCGGCCCAGTTCCACCCGACGACGCCGAGCGTCGCCAGCACCACGAGCCCGAGTGCCACGAGAGGCCACTTCGCGATCCGCCTGCGGGGAGCCTTCTTGGCGACGATCCGGTGCGATCCGGTCGTCTCGCTGCGGCCGACGGGCCGCTTCGGCGGATCGAGGGGGTGCGGCACCGGCTCCTCGGGCAGGTTGTGACGCCCCATCGTTGTCCTTTCGTGATGTGCACAACACGCTCTGTCATGCAACCAAACCGTTATCACTCTATCAGGCCAGCGACCTGCAGTGAATATTGTTACGCAGAGTTGTCGGCTCAGTATTCGGGCGACTCCGGCGGCTTCGCCGGGTCGGCGAGAAGCCCGCGGCAGAGGCCGATGAGACGGGCCCGCAGCGGCGCGGCCCGCTCGGCGAATCCGGCCTGGGCGCGGGCGTAGGAGGCCCGCCCTTCGGGGGTCTCGATCGGCACCGGCCGGTAGCCGTAGTCCGCTAGATCGTACGGGCTGGCCCGCATGTCCAGTTCACGGACGTCCGCGGCGAGCGCGAAACAGTCGCCGACCAGTTCGGCGGGCACGAACGGATCGAGCTTGTAAGCCCATTTGAACAAATCCATAGTGGCGTGCAAGCAGCCCGGCTGTTCCAGTTCGACCTGCGATTCCCGCGTCGGCGCGAGGGTGTTGCGCGGCCGCGCCGGGTCGGTGAAGAACCGGAACGCGTCGTAATGCCCGCACCGGATGTCCGTCGATTCCACGACCTCGTCGGTCCCCGCCGAACCGAGTCGCAGCGGGACCTGCGCGTGCCGCACCGAGTCCGCGGGCTCGCGGTAGACCATGGCCCATTCGTGGAGCCCGAAACAGCTCAGCCGCGGCGACCGGGACGCCGTGGCCGACAACAGTTTCAGCACGAACTCGGCGGTGCGCGCGCGGCGGCCGGTGAAGGCCGCCGGGTCGAGCATCACCCCGGCCTCGGTCTCGACGTAAGCCGGACGTTCGAGGAACCGCCGCGCGGACTCGCCCGCGAGCGCCACGCCCGGACCCGGCTGCCAGCGTTCGACATGCCCCGGCCGATGCGAGTAATAGGTGAACAGGAAATCCAGCACGGGATGTTTCTCGTCCCGCGCCCGGCGTTCCTGGTGCGGCCCGGTCCACGCGCGCATCCGCTCGGCGTGCGCTCGCTCCCGGGCCTGCCAGTCCGCCTCGGCGAGCACGACCTGCGCGCTCATGCCGCCACGTGGGTGCCGTCGCGAACGGTCCCCACGTACTCCTCGACGAGGTCCTCCAAGGCCACCACGCCGACCGCCGCGCCGGAAGCGTCGAGCGCCCGCGCGAGGTGGCTGCCTTCCTTACGCATGGCCGAAAGCGCGACGTCCAGCCGAGCGTCCGACCGCAATTCGGTGAGCGGCCGCGTCTTGTCGTCCGGCACGACCGTGCTGGGGTCCTGGCCGACGAGATCCAGAACGTCCTTCACGTGGATGTAGCCGGTCAGCGAACCGTCCTCTGTGCACACCGGGAATCGCGAGAACCCCGTGGTGGACACCGCTCGCTCGACATCGCCGAGCGTCGGCCCGCAGGGGAGCGTCGTCAGTTCCGAAGTAGGCACCAGCACGTCCGCGACAGTCTTGGCGACCGACGACAGCGTCTGCGAAAGCCGCTGATGCTCGGACTGCTCGAGCAGCCCTTCCTGGCGCGATTCGCTGAGCAGTTCGGCGAGCTCGTCGGAGCTGTACGCGGTCTCCAGTTCGTCCTTCGGCTCCACCTTCATCAGGCGCAGCAAGGAATTCGCGACGAAGTTGAGGAACGCGATGATCGGGTTCGCCACTTTCACCCACGCCACGTGCACCGGCACGAGCCACAGCGCCAGCCGCTCCGGTTCGGCGATCGCGAGGTTCTTCGGCACCATCTCGCCGATCAGCACGTGCAGCATGGTGATGAACGCCAGCGCGATCGCGAACGAGATCGGGTGCAGCAGCTGGTCGGGCAAGCCGAGCAGGTCGAAGAACCCGGACAGCCGGTGCGCGACCGCGGGCTCGCCCAAGCGGCCGAGCAGCAGCGAGCAGATCGTGATCCCGAGCTGGGCCCCGGCGAGCATCTGCGAGACGTGCTTGCTCGCGTTGATGACGATCTGCGCTCGCGTCTTTCCCTGCTCCAGCAACGCTTCCAGCCGGTCGCGGCGCGAGGAGATCAGGGTGAATTCCGCGCCCACGAAGAACGCGTTGGCCAGCAGCAGGACCACGACCAGTGCGATGTTCAGCCAGTCGCTCACGCGGTCACCTCGCGTTCGGCCGGGCGCACCTGGACCTCGGCGACGCGGTGCCGGTCCATGCTGGTGACCGCGAGCCGCCAGCCGTCGACCTCGACCTCGTCGCCCTCGGCCGGGATCGCCCCGAGCCGCTCCAGGATCAGGCCGGCGATCGTTTCGTAGTCGCCCTCGGGCATCCGGAAGCCGGTGATGTCGCGGACCTCGTCCGCGCGCAGCTGCCCGGACACGAGCCAGCGGTCCGCGCCGAGCTGCTGCGCGGCCGGGGCCTCGCGGTCGTCGTGCTCGTCGCGGACGTCGCCGATGATCTCCTCGACCACGTCCTCCAGCGTGACCAGCCCGGCGGTGCCGCCGTACTCGTCGACCACGATCGCGAGCTGGTAGCGCGAATCGCGCAGCCGGTTCAGCAGATCGTCGCCGGGCAGCGATTCCGGCACCGTCGGCACCGGGCGCATCGCCGAGCGGATCCGGGTGGTCGCGCGGTCGGCGGCCGGGACGGCGAACGCCTGCTTGACGTGCACCGCGCCCTGGACGTCGTCGAGATCCTCGGTGTAGACCGGGAACCGCGAGAACCCGGTGCGCCGCGAGATGTCGATCAGGTCGTCGATCGTGTCGTCCACGGTGAGCGATTCGACCTGCACGCGCGGCGTCATCAGCTCGTCCGCGGTGCGGTCGCCGAAGCGCAGCGAGCGGTCCAGCAGCTCCGCCGTGGACGTGTCGAGCTTCCCGCTTTCCGCGCTGGAGCGGACGATCGAGCCCAGCTCCTGCGGCGAGCGCGCGGACCGGAGCTCCTCCTGCGGTTCGATGCCGAACTTGCGGACGAGGAAGTTCGCGCTGTTGTTCATCAGCGTGATGAGCCAGCGGAACAGCGCGGAGAACCGGGCGTGGTAACCGGAAACCGCGCGGGCGGTCGGCAGCGGCCGGGCGATCGCGAGGTTCTTCGGCACCATCTCGCCGAGGATCATCGACAGGAAGGTGGCCAGCACCAGCGCGACCGCCACCGCGACCCCGGACGCCGCCGATTCGGGCAGGCCCATGGCGTCGAGCAGCGGGCGGACCAGGTCGCCGATGAGCGGCTCGGCCAGGAAACCGGTGATCAGCGTGGTGAGCGTGATCGCGACCTGCGCGCCGGACAGCTGGAAGCTCAGCGTGCGGTGGGCCTTCTGGACGGTGCGCGAACGCTTGTCACCGACCTGGCGGACGTCCGCGTCGACGGTGCTGCGCTCGAGCGCGGTCAGCGAGAACTCGGCGGCCACGGCGAGGCCGGTGCCGATCGTGAGAAGAAGGAAGAGCAGCACGCCGAGCACGGAAAGCAGGACGTGGATCACAGCGCACCGTCCGGGACGCTGGAACGGACGGCGGGCGGGAAGCCGGGTCGGGCGGGACCCGGCCCGGTACTGTCACCGGGCGATGGCGCAGCGCGCACGGATGGAAGTCACTCCTCGGCATAACTGGTTTGTAGTGCGACGATGCCGACAATCCTACCGGGTCGCGGCAGCCGGGCCGCGACAGGACGCGAACCTGGCGCCGGATTTTCGCTCACATCACCGCGAGGGCCGCCGCTCGGCCAGCGATGTTTCGGCCCGGACGCGGTGCCCGGCTCGGCCTGGGCGGTGCGGACCACCCCAATGCCACATTGGGTGCGTGGGACGCACCGAACGCCGCATTGGGTGCATCTGACGCACCCAATGCCACATTGGGTCGCTCTGTCCACTGTGGTGGTTCAGCGCGGACGGCGGCCGAGCAGAGCGACGAGCCGGTCGGGAGCCGCGGCGGTGCGGCCGACCGCGACCGGCGGGTCGAACAGCCCGAGCCCCTGCCAGTCGTCGATCATCGGCCGCAGCACGTCGAGCAGCCGTCCGGCCAACGGGCCCGGCACCGGATTCGGGCGGCCCAGCGCGGTGGCGAGGTCCCAGCCGTGCACGGCGAGGTCGAGCGTCATCTGCCAGCAGTACTCCTCGGCGGGCACCAGCCCGAACGAGACGTGCACGGTGCGGCGCAGCGCACCGGGGGAGAGCCACGCCTCGCGAGCGGCGGCCGAGGCTTTCTCCCAGGCCGAGAGCGGGTCGTCGCCGAGGACGTCGCCGTCGTAGCGGGTGCCGACCTCGTCGAGCGTCGCCCCGGCGAGCAGATGCGGTACCCAGAGTTGTTCGACGGCCAGATGGTTCACCAGATCGCGTACTGACCAGTCGGTGCACGGCGTGGCGCGGGTCCAGTCGCCGGAGCCGGCGGCGCGCACGGCTGCGTCGAACACGTCCAGTGCGCTGCCGTGGGCGGCGAGGAGATCCACGGGGCACATTGAACACGAACCTGCCCGATCGCGTCGGAGGCTAGGTCCGCGCGCCCGGCCGGTGCCGCCGCACGGTCTCCTCGACCAGGTCCAGCACCGGGCCGAGATCGTCGCCGGGAAGCCCCATCGCGAGGTGCGACACGAGCCCCTCCAGCACGAGTTCCAGGAACGCGGTCAGCACGCTGACGTCGACGTCGTCGCGCAGGTTGCCCGCCTTGCGCTGCCATTCGAGACGGTCGCGGGTCGCCTCGGTCAGCTGCTGCGAGCGTTCCGCCCACCGGCCGCGGAACTCCGGGTCGGTGCGCAGCCGCCGGGACACCTCCAGCCGGGTGCCGAGCCAGTCCGCCGGGTGCTCGCTGTTGCCCGCCAGCAGGTCGCGCATGACCTGGACCAGGCCCTGTTCGGCGACGACGTCGGCCATCCGCACCGCGTCGTCCTCGGCGAGGGCGAGGAAGAGCGACTCCTTGTCGCGGAAGTGGTGGAAGATCGCCCCGCGCGACAAACCGGTGGCTTCTTCCAGGCGGCGAACCGTGGCACCCTCGTAGCCGTAGCGTGCGAAACACACGCGCGAGCCGTCGAGGATCTGGCGCCGGCGTGCGTCGAGGTGATCCTGGCTGACCCGTGGCATCCTGAAATCCTGACATCGAGGACCGGGTTCTCGCAATCCGTACGTACGTACTGTGACGAGACGGCGGAACGCATGCGCGCCGTCACACTGCCGGGTTCCCGGCTGACACGACCGGGCCGGTTGACTACGCTGTGCACATCGCGACTGGCGTGTCACGACGTGAGTACCGGGAAAGGGAGCGGCCTTGGTCATCGGCGAGTCGGGCCGTGCGCGGGGCGGCTTCGCCATGGACGCGGCGGAGCTGACCGCCGTGATCCGGCTGTGGGAGGACCAGCTCGGCAAGATCGGGGCCGACGGCCGCGCGATCGACGAGATCCTCGCGGTGTTCGCCGCCCCCGGCTCCGACCCGGCGAGCGCGGAGTACGCCGCCGCCGGCGCGGATTCCCTGCGCACGCTGCGCGACCAGAACGAGGCGCTGCGCCGGTACGCCGCCGGATACCTCGAGAAGCTGCGCGCCGCGCGGGACCGGACGGCCGAGGCGGACCAGGCCGGCGCCGATCTCGGCCGCGGCCGGTAAGCGGACGACCCCGGCTGCGCACGAAGGGAACCAGGTGGACGGCAAGCAGATCTTCGACAACTTCCGCGGCGGCGACACGTCCGGCCTGCGTGCCGCCGCGGCGAAGGTCCAGGAGCTTTCCGCGGCCTACCTGGAGCGCGCACAGAGCGTGAAAGACCTGCAGGAGCGGATGGCGCGCTCGTGGACCGGCGACTCCGCGGACGCGGCGAAAGCGGGCGCGGGACCGGTCGAGGCCGGGTTCCGGGAGTCCGCCGACCCGCTCGACCTCACCAGCGCGTCGATGGACACCCAGGCCAGCAGCTTCGAAAGCTCCCGGCATTCGGTCGTCGACGTGCCGCCTCGCCCGGAGCGGCCGCAGCCGTGGGCCGGGCCGCTGCGGGCGGTGCTGCCCGCGTCGGCCGCGCCAGTGTCCTTTCAGGACGGAATCGACCGCTTCCACGGCGCGAACGAGAACAACGTCCGGGTGATGGAGCAGTACCACGGCGTCACCGCGAACACGAAACGCGTGCTGCCCCGGCAATACGGCCCGATCGTCCCCGACAGCGCCGCGATCCGCCGGACCTGTTCGGACAGCACGAGCACGCAAGCCGCCACGGGCCACGACCGCAACGGCCCCGGTCCCGCCGTGCTGCCGACCCCGATGAGCGAACCGGCCCAACGCGGCTCCGGCGCGGCGGTCGGCGGCGCCCCGGTCGCTCAAGGCGGCCTGGGCGACGGCCTGCACCGACGGCCGGACTACCTCCTCGAATCCGATCCGGAGGGCGCTTTCGGCGTGGACGGTTCGGCGACCCTGCCGGTTCTCGGCGACGAGGAGGAGTAGCCGGTGGCCGATCCGGCGGGACGAGTGGACGTCCCGGTCGAAGCGCTCGCGGCGCTGGCCGAACGCGAGCAGGTGGGCCGGCTGCACGTGACGCTGCGCCCGGATCCGGCGTGGCTGTCGGAAACCGAACGCGACGAAGCGGCCAAGCGAGTGGACGACGCGCTCGCGCTGGCCGGCCTGGTCGACTCGCGCGGCCGGGCCACAGTGGACTTCCTCGACTGGCTCCCGCTGCTCGTGCGCCCGGTAATCGAGTACTACGGCTGGGTCGCGACCGGCGATCGGACGTATGGAGTGCTCGCCGCGGCCAGCGGATTGCAGGCAGTGCTGGCGGTCTCGGACGGAGAACACGTCGGCGTCCAGGAGATCGACCGCGAACGCGTGCTGGAAACGCTGGTCGCGCAACTGCCCGCAGTCGGCCCGGGCGGCGGGCATGTACGCACCGTGCGCGTCGCGGACCTCACCGAAGCCGCGCGCCGAGGCGAGGACGCTTTTCCGTTGGACCCGGTGTTGTCGGACGTGCTAACTCTGGTGCAGCGTCCGGTGCACGGCAGCGGAGAGTTGTATGCGGGACGACGCGACGACGTCGGCCGGTACGTCCGGCTGGAAGAACCATTGCACTACGCGGACACGGACTGGGGCCGGTACCTGAGCTACACCGTCGGGGCCGGGCCGGACGCGGAAATCCGGATCGGGCCAGCAGGCCCGGCCGAGCTGTGCGGTGCGCTGCGGTCTCTGGAGCGCACCCTGAACTAGGGGAACGCTCTTGCGCTATCCGGAAATCGAACCGTACGACAGCGGCCTGCTGGACGTCGGCGACGGCCACCACGTGTACTGGGAAACCTGCGGCAACCCGGACGGCAAACCGGTCGCCGTCCTCCACGGCGGCCCAGGAACCGGCTGCGGCGAAGGCATGCGCCAATTCTTCGACCCGTCGCGCTACCGAATAGTCCTTGTAGACCAACGAGGCTGCGGCCGCAGCACCCCTCACGCAGGCGACACCGTCGAAGCACTGAAGGCGAACACCGCCAGCCACCTGATCGCGGACCTGGAACTGCTACGAGAAAACCTGGGCATCGAACGCTGGCAACTCTTCGGCGGCTCGTGGGGCTGCGTACTGGGCCTGGCCTACGCGGAACGCCACCCCGACCGAGTGACGGAAATCGTCATGATGGGCCTGGCCACCGACCGCCAGCTGGAAATCGACCTGCTGACCGGCGGCCTAGCCGGAATGTTCCCCGAGGCTTACGCGCGATTCCGTGACGGCGTACCGGAAACCGAACGAGACGGCGACCTGGCAGCGGCCTACTACCGCCTCCTCACCAACCCGGACCCAGCAGTCCACGAGCCCGCCGCACAGGCCTGGAGCGACTGGGAATCCGCCATGCTCCCCGGCGTCCCGCCGTCCCCGAAATTCGAAGAGCCCCGCTTCAAACTGGCCTTCACCCGCCTGGTAACCCACTACTTCTCCCAAGGCTGCTTCCTGGAAGACGGCGGAATCCTCCGCAACGCGGGCAAACTAGCCGGAATCCCCACAGTCCTAGTGCAGGGAATCCTGGACCTGAGCAGCCTCGTAGGCACCCCCTGGCTGCTGGAACGCGCAATCCCGGACGCAGAACTGATCCTGGTAGGCGGCGCAGGCCACACCACAGCAGTCCCGGACATGGAAAACGCCCTAATCGCAGCCACAGACAAATTCGCCACCCGTCCGTGAGGGGAACCCTGAGCTTGTTGTTTAACCAGGTGGCGGTGGTGCGTGGGCCC
>NZ_JBHRWI010000047.1:0-959 GCF_042647905.1 Amycolatopsis halotolerans | reverse complement strand
TTAACCTCGCCACGCAGCACTAACTCGCAGGCTCATTCTTCAAAAGGCACGCCATCACCCAACAAAGTGAGCTCTGACGGCTTGTAGGCACACGGTTTCAGGTACTCTTTCACTCCCCTCCCGGGGTACTTTTCATCTTTCCCTCACGGTACTCGTCCGCTATCGGTCTTCAGGAAGTATTTAGGCTTACCGGGTGGTCCCGGCAGATTCACAGCAAATTCCACGAGCTCGCTGCTACTCGGGAACACCACCAAGACCTACCACGACAGCTTTCGCGTACGGGGCTCTCACCCGCTCCGGCCGCCCGTCCCAAGGCGTTCCGCTAACCATCGAGTACATCCGGAGAAATGTCAGTCTCTCCAAGGTGGGTCCCACAACACCGCCTGCACAACGCCTGACAGCTTGACATGCAAACGGTTTAGCCTCTTCCGCTTTCGCTCGCCACTACTCACGGAATCACTTTTGTTTTCTCTTCCTGCGGGTACTGAGATGTTTCACTTCCCCGCGTTCCCTCCGCACCGGCTATATATTCACCGGCGGGTAACACCACATCACTGGTGCTGGGTTTCCCCATTCGGAAATCCTCGGATCACAGCTCGGTTGACAGCTCCCCGAGGCATATCGCAGCCTCCCACGTCCTTCATCGGCTCCTGAAGCCAAGACATCCACCATGTGCCCTTAACAACTTGACCACAAAGATGCTCGCATCCACTCTACAGTTCTCAAACACCACACCAGAAACAACGTGTGTTGCCTCAGGACCCAACAGCGTGCCAATGAACAACCCACCACCCGGATCGACGACCGGCCTTCCACGCGGCAAGCCGCAGTACTAACCGGCGGTCTCAACCACCGCGATGAGCCTTAACCAGTAGTTCCACAATTCCTTGAGCAACCCGAACAGACCTGCATTCGAGGCCTAAGCACGGGCCACTCCGCCGAGGTTGGTCCGGGTATCC
>NZ_JBHRWI010000046.1:0-5362 GCF_042647905.1 Amycolatopsis halotolerans | reverse complement strand
GGCGCATCGCGGCGAGCGGAGCGGGCGGGTGGGCTGTGAAGGGCTCCTTGAGGGAATCAGGTTCCGTGAAGGAGCCCCTCACGGACCGGCGATGGTCGTGAGGGGAACCCTGAGAGGGTGTTTCGAAACCCGGTGGCGCGGTCGGGCGTTGGCTGTGATACCGGCGCGGCATGGCGTTCACCGGGCGATTGCGTGCAAGCTGCCGCGTAACACACGGATTCAGCGACTGACCACGCGGGTTTCGAAACACCCTCTGAGGGACTCTGAGTCCGTGAAGGTGGCCCTCACGGGCTTCGGGCGGGCGCTGCGCGCCGAAGGGGTGGACAATAAGGACATGATCAATGTCCTCGTCGCGCATGCGGGCAGGCATGGCGGGACGCGCGAGATCGCCGAGGTGGTCGGCGAGGAGCTGCGTGCTGCCGAGTTTGCCGTTGACGTGCGCGGGGCGGGCGAGGTCGACAGTGTCACGGGGTATGCGGCGGTGGTGGTCGGCAGTGCGCTCTACTACGCGCGGTGGCGGCCCGAGGCGGTGCGGTTGCTGGAGCGCAACACCGAGGCGCTGCGTGCGCGTCCGGTCTGGTTGTTCCACAGTGGACCGTGTGGGCCGGGTGCGAATCTCGCTCGGGTGAGTTTGCCCGCGCGGGTGACGTTGCTGGCGGCCGCGATTGACGCGGGGCGGACCGAGACGTTCGGTGGGCGGCTTGATCCGGCGCTGGCGGACGGTGTGGTGGAAAAGCTGATGGCGCGGGGCAATCGGGCGGGGGATTTTCGCGACTGGGACCGGATTCGGGCGTGGGCGCGCGACATTGGGCGCCGGATTCAGTCTCGCGTCGTGATCTGAGTTGGGTCAGGACGCGCCGAGTACTCGTAGCACCGTGGTGGACAGCTCCTTTTCGGCGTCCTCTGGCGAAAGCCGGCCTGCGTCGGCTTCTCCCGCGGCGGCGTGGCCCAGCTGGATGATGACCGTGACCAGCCAATCTACCGGGGGCTGACGGTCGAACTCGCCGGCGCGCTGCCCGCGTTCGACGATCTGTCGCAACCGGTCGGCGACTGGCTCGTGCTGCTCGCGGCCGTCTTCCGCGGAAGCGGGCGTCGAGCCGAGACGGCGCAGCAGCATCGGGTATCGCGAGGACGCTCGGCGGGCGGCCTCGAGGACCCGCAGGATCGCGTCTGCCGCTGGTCCGGTGTCCGGGCCCGCGGCGTCCATCGCATCGACGGCTTCTTCGGTGAGCCGGTCCAGCACCGCGGCCAGAAGTCGTTCGCGGGAAGGGAAATGGGCGTAGACAGTCTGGCGGGTGACGCCCGCCGCCGTCGCGATGCCTTCGACGCTCGCGTCCGGATCGGCCTCCAGTACGCGGAGGGCCGCGTCGAGGATGGCGGCGCGGCTGCGCTGGGCGTCGGCGCGGAGTTTCGACATCTCTTACACCTTGTCAAGGTTAGCTCAAACGGATATCTTACAGTGTGTCAGAGTTCATCTGGGAGGGTTCATGGACACGCTGGAACGCACCGATCCGCATGCTGATCCGAAGGAGTTCATCGCGCGCTTCTTCACATCGTTCACCGACGATCTGGTGCACGCCGACGAGGACGCGGCGACGGTGGTCGACCGCTATCACACGCAAGACGTCGTGCAGATCGCCGACGGGGTGCGGATCGACCGCGATCGGCTGGTCGCGCATTGCCGTCCAGTGCGGAAAAACCGGCCGGACAGCCGGATCGAAGTCCACGAGGCGATGGCCGACGGCGATCGCGTCGCCGCGCGGTACACGCTGCACGTACGCCAGCGAGGAAAGGAGCTCGAGATCGAGGTGTCGTTCTTCGGGCAGTTCGCCGCGGACGGCCGGATGCGCGAGGCGCACCTGCTGACCCGTTCGGCGAAAACGCCCGAGTAACCCGATTCCTCCGCTTTTGCTTGGTATGTCAGGGAGATCCTGAGTCCACATGCGACTCTTGCCTCGCCGCCACACCGGGTGTAGACCAAGCCGGTGACCGAAAACGCAGCCGGGGGCAAGGAAAAACGCAAGCTCAGCGCCGATCAGCGGAACTCGTTCCTCGCCGCGTGGCTCGGCTGGAGCATGGACGCCTTCGACTATTTCCTGGTCGTGTTCGTGCTCGCGGACATCGCGAAGGACAAGTCGTTCGGGGCCACCGCCACGCAGCTGGCGTTCATCACCACCGCGACGCTCGTGATGCGCCCGGTCGGCGCGCTGCTGTTCGGGCTGTGGGCGGACCGGTCCGGACGGCGCGTCCCGCTGATGGTCGACGTCCTGCTGTACTCGGCGGCGGGCGTGCTGTGCGCGGTCGCGCCGAACTTCACCGTGCTGCTGATCCTGCGGTTCGTCTACGGCGTCGGCATGGGCGGCGAATGGGGCCTGGGCGCGGCGCTCGCGATGGAGAAGATTCCCGTGGAGCGGCGCGGCTTCTTCTCCGGGCTGCTGCAGGCGGGCTACTCCGCCGGATACCTGATGGCCGCGCTGGCGTATCTGCTGTTCCACACCGCGCTCGGCCTGGAGTGGCGGTGGATCTTCGTGCTGAGCATCTTCCCGGCGCTGATCAGCCTGCTGATCCGGGCGCGGGTCAAGGAATCCGAGGTGTGGGAGGCGGCGCAGGAGAAGATGCGCGTCACCCGGACGTCGGTCAAGGACGTCCTGTTCAACCCGAAGGTGCTGCGCCGGTTCGGGTACCTCGTGCTGCTGATGACCGCGTTCAACTGGATGTCCCACGGCACCCAGGACGTCTATCCCACGTTCCTGAAAGCGACCGACCACGGCGGCGCCGGCCTGAGCGCCGCGACCAGCACGTGGATCGCCGTGTTGTACAACGTCGGCGCGATCATCGGCGGTCTGGTCTTCGGCTCGCTGTCGGAACGCTTCGGCCGCCGGATGACCATCGTCGGCGCGGCGGTGCTCGGCCTGCCGATCGTCCCGATCTTCGCCGTCGACCACGGAGCCGGGATGCTCGCGCTCGGCTCGTTCTTGATGCAGGTCATGGTGCAAGGCGCGTGGGGCGTCATCCCCGCGCACCTCACCGAAATGTCCCCCGACGCGATCCGCGGCTTCTTCCCCGGCGTCACCTATCAGCTCGGCAACCTGCTGGCCGCGCTGAACCTGCCGATCCAGCAGAGCATCGCCCAGTCGCAGGGCTACACGGCCGCGCTGCTGTGGACAGTGATCCCGGTGCTCATCGCGGTCGCCGTGCTGACCTCCCTGGGCAAGGAAGCGAAGTCCATCCGCTTCGGAGGGGAAGGCGCGACGACCGCGCCCGCCGGAACGTCCTGATCTTTCCCGTCCGCTGGTTCGGGCGGCCTTGCCGTCGAACGCTCGCCGATATATCGTGGGCATATCGGCGAGCGTTCGACGAAGGAGGACCACATGACGAGGACAGCAGGCGGAGGACACCTGTTCCGCGGCTTCGGCGGCCCGGAGCGTCCCGACGGACCCGGAATGCCGTTCGGATTCGGCCGTCCCGGACCGATCCGCCCTGGTGACGGCGGTCGAGGCATGCCGTTCGACCCGCGCGGCGGCGGGAGGGAGCGACATCCGGGCGGACCGGGGGAAGGACACGGATGGCCCAGGGGCGGCGGCCCGGGAGGGGAGCACGGCTGGCCTGGGCAGTTCGGCGGGCCGGGAGCCGAGTTCGGCTGGCCCGGTCACCCGGGATGGCACGAGGGCGAACCGGGCGACCGCCATGGCTGGCCGGGCGAACCGGGGGAGGGCCACGCGTACCCCGGCCAGCCGGACGAGCACTCCGACCAGGTGGGCCACCCCGGTCATCCGGGCGAGCTGCCCCACCATGGAGGCCGCCCCGGTCATCCGGGCGAGCACTCCGGCCATCTAGGCCACCTCGGTCAGCCGAGCGAGCCGCCCCACCAGGGAGGCCGTCCCGGTCATCCGGGCGAGCACTCCGGTCCCCTGGGCCACCTCGGTCATCCGGGCGAGCCGCCCCATCACGCGGGCCACCCCGGTGGCGAGGAAGCCTGGGACCACTCCGTCTTCGAAGCTCGCGGCGGCTTCCCGCCGGGACCTCCCGGTCCGCCTGGGCCTCCCGGGCCGCCGCATCGGCCAGGGTTTCCCGGATTTCCGGGGTTCCCTGGTTTCCCCGGGTTTCCCGGTGGGCCAGGCGGTCCAGGCGGATTCTTCGGCGGGCCACCCCGCGGCGGCCAACGCGGCCGAGGTCCGGCCCGCCCGGTACGTCCGGCCGTGCTCGCCCTCCTGGCCGAGGAACCCCGCCACGGTTACCAGTTGATGCAGGAGATCCGCCGCCGCACGAACGACGAGTGGCGGCCAAGCCCAGGGTCCATTTACCCGATCTTGCAGCAGCTCGAGGACGAAGGCCTCGTCCGCACCGCGGAGGAGGGCGGTCGGCGCGTCGCGCATCTCACCGAGGCCGGGCGTGAGCACGTTGCCGGGCGGGAGGAGGAGTTCGCCGAGCTCTGGGAGTCTCCGGAGCGCGACGAGGAACCTGGGGCGGACCGGTTCGCGGCGCTGTATCAGCAGATCGGCGAGTTGGGCGGGGCCGCGGCACAGGTCGCGCACGCTGGCAGCGAGGCGCAGTTCGCGGAGGCGCGCAAGGTACTCCGTGAAGCCCGTCGCCGGTTGTATGCGTTGCTCGCGGACGACGACTCCGAGGAATAAAACCCGCGGTGGATGAGTCCACAAAGGACTCATCCACCGGCGGTCACCTCGGGGCACAACCGGAGGTGGTCCGAGCGCGCGTGTCGGTTGTTGGACGGCGGCGCGGTGCGGCGGGTCCAATGCGGCCATGCCATCGTTTGTCCACCTGCACGTCCACACCGAGTATTCGATGCTGGACGGTGCGGCGAAGATCGGTCCCCTTTTCGCGGAGGCGGCCCGGTTGGGCATGCCCGCGGTGGGGATGACTGATCACGGGAACATGTACGGCGGGGACGAGTTTTTTCAGACGTCGAAGAAGCACGGGATCAAGCCGATCATCGGCATTGAGGCGTATGTGGCGCCGGAAAGCCGGTTTCACAAGAAGCCGGTGTTCTGGGGGCAGTCGAACCAGCGGGGTGCGGACGAGCTGGGCGAGGGCGGCGATGTGTCGGGTGCGGGCGCGTACACGCACATGACGATGCTGGCGGGGAACGCGACCGGGTTGCGGAATCTGTTCAAGCTGTCGTCGCTGGCGTCGATCCAGGGGTATTACCGGAAGCCGCGGATGGACCGGGAGCTGATCGCGGAGAACGCGTCGGGGATCATCGCGACGACGGGTTGTCCGTCGGGCGAGGTGCAGACGCGGTTGCGGCTGGGCCAGCGGGAGGCGGCGGTCCAGGCGGCGTCGGACTACAAGGACATTTTCGGCGCGGGGAATTTCTTCCTGGAGCTGATGGACCACGGGTTGC
>NZ_JBHRWI010000045.1:0-48716 GCF_042647905.1 Amycolatopsis halotolerans | reverse complement strand
CCGTCAGCGACCCGATCTTGGTCCATCCGCGGCTTACACGGTTGTCATGACACGGCCGAAATCTGCCCGTGACCGCGCACCGGTGCGCTAGCCCACGACCGCCCCGCCTACCCCGGTCAGCTGCGTCCGCAGACGGCCGGGCTGGCCGGTAGCGGCACCCGCTCCACCCGCGGCCGCCCGCGCTTGCCTCAGCCGCGCTCACCCAATCCTCAATGAGCCCCCTTCGCGGACACGCAAAACACATTCCCCTCCGGATCCTCCAGCACCGTCCACTCCAGCCCGGGCACCTGATGCCGCCCCAGCTCCACCGCGCCCAGCCCGACCAGCCGCCGGACCTCGGCCTCTCGGTCGTCCGCGCCGAAGTCCACGTGCACGCGGTTCTTCCCGCTCCGGGGCTCCGGCACCCGCTGCAACCCCAGCCGAGGCCCGCCCGACGCGGGGCCCTCCAGCATCACGAACTCGCCGTAGTCCGCCGCCACCGAAACGCCGAGCGCCGCTGTCCAGAACTCCGCCAGGCGCTGCGGCTCGGCGCAGTCGACGGTGATCATGCCCATCTCCAAACCCATGCCCGCACGCTAACCGCGACCACCGACAAAAACCGTGCCCGCCGATAACCCGCATGCGTCGAGGCCGGGGGGTTGACTACTCTGTGCGAAACATCTAAGACCCGCTCAGCGCAGGGAGTTCCCAGTGATCACCAGGATGTCGTCGTTGTTCCTCCGCACGCTGCGCGAGGATCCGGCGGACGCCGAAGTGCCCAGCCACCGGCTGCTGGTGCGCGCCGGCTACGTCCGCCGGGTCGCCCCGGGTGGTTACTCGTGGCTGCCGCTCGGCCTGCGGGTGCTGCGCCGGGTCGAGGAGACCGTGCGCCAGGAGATGAACGCGATCGGCGCGCAGGAGATCCAGTTCCCCGCGCTGCTGCCCCGCGAACCGTACGAGGCCACCAACCGCTGGACCGAGTACGGCGACAACCTCTTCCGCCTCAAGGACCGCAAGGGAGCCGACTACCTCCTCGGCCCGACCCACGAGGAGCTGTTCGCGCTCACCGTGAAGGGGGAGTACAGCTCCTACAAGGACTTCCCGGTCACGCTGTACCAAATCCAGACCAAGTACCGCGACGAAGCGCGCCCCCGCGCGGGCATCCTGCGCGGCCGCGAGTTCGTCATGAAGGACTCCTACTCCTTCGACCTCGACGACGAAGGTCTGGAGAGCTCGTACCAGAAGCACCGCGACGCCTACATCAAGCTGTTCGACCGCCTCGGCCTCGAGTACGTCATCGTGGCCGCCACGTCCGGCGCGATGGGCGGCTCGGCGTCCGAGGAGTTCCTCGCGGTCGCGGAGAACGGCGAGGACACCTTCGTCCGCAGCACCGAATCCGGCTACGCGGCGAACGTCGAGGCCGTGGTCACGCCCGCGCCCGCCGCCCGGCCGCTCGAGGGGCTGCCCGAGGCGCAGGTCCACCACACCCCGGACACGCCGACCATCGAGACCCTCGTCGCGTTCTTCAACGCCGCCGGGCTCGGCCGCGAGTTCACCGCGGCGGACACGCTGAAGAACGTCCTGGTCAAGACGCGCCAGCCGGGCGCGAAGGAGTGGGAGCTGCTCGGCATCGGCGTCCCGGGCGACCGCGAGGTGGACTTCAAGCGTCTCGAAGCGGCGCTCGAGCCCGCCGAGGTGGAGCTGCTCGAGGAAGCCGACTTCGCGAAGAACCCGTTCCTCGTCAAGGGGTACATCGGCCCGAAGGGGTTGCAGGAGAACGGCGTCCGCTACCTCGTCGACCCGCGCGTGGTCGAAGGCACCGCCTGGCTGACCGGCGCCGACAAGCGCGACCACCACGTGCTCGACCTGGTCGTCGGCCGCGACTTCACGCCGGACGGCACCATCGAGGCCGCCGAGGTCCGCGAGGGCGACGCGTCGCCGGACGGACAGGGCACGCTCGTCGCGGCGCGCGGCATCGAGATCGGGCACATCTTCCAGCTCGGCCGCAAGTACACCGACGCCTTCGAGGTCGACGCGCTCGGCCCGGACTCCAAGCCGGTCCGGATCACCATGGGCTCCTACGGCGTCGGCGTCTCGCGCCTGGTCGGCGTGCTCGCCGAGCAGAACCACGACGAGCAGGGCCTGGTGTGGCCGCGCGAGGTCTCGCCGTTCGACGTCCACGTGGTCATCGCGGGCAAGGACGAGACGGTGCGCGAGGGCGCGGAGAAGATCGCCGCCGAACTCGACGCCGCCGGTCTCGAAATCATCCTCGACGACCGCAAGGCCACCCCGGGCGTGAAGTTCGCCGACGCGGAACTGGTCGGCGTCCCGACGATCCTCGTCGTCGGCCGCGGCCTCGCGAACGGCCTGGTCGAGGTCAAGGACCGGCGCACCGGCGAACGCGAGGAGATCGCCGTCGACTCGGTCGTCGACCACCTCGCGAAGCTCGTCCGCGGCTGAAGCCCGTGGGCTGGTTCGGACGCAAACGCCGCGACGACGGCGGGTACCAGGACAACGCCGCGCTGAGCGGCTTCGGCGGGTACCAGCCGTCTGACGCGCCTAAGTTCCCGAGCGCCGGGTACGAGAAAACGGCGCCGAAACCGTCCGAACCAGCCCCGCAGCCGCAGGGCACTCCGCCGTCTGAAGAGGGCGCGGACCCCCTGCGGCAAACCCTCACCCCGGCACAGCTCCGGCGATCCACACCCCGCAAAACCAACCTCCGGCTGGTGAAAGCCGTCCCGATCCTCATCATGATCGGGATATTCGGCTACAACGTCTTCACCACCAAGAATCACCACTCCGCCAGTACGGACGACACGCCCCGCACTCCGCGCACCTACCAGCCGGACCCCAAGGTCGTCGTGCCGCCGGTGGTCGCGGGATGGCAGTCAATGGCGGGCAAAGACGGCAGCTACGCGTACGACGTGCCGCCGTCCTGGGAACCGGCGCCGACCACGCTGCACGGCTGGGACCCGGTCGCCGGATCGCCCGGAATCAACCTCTCCACCAGCGCGTTCCTCGGCCAGCACAGCTGCAAGGAAGACCCGGTCGGCCAGGTCGGCGGCGCGGGCTTCACCACCGAGAAGACCAGCGACGCCGCCGAAGCCGCCCGCAAGGCCGTCACCGACCTGGGCATCAGCGCGTACACCGGCGAAGGCGCTCCGGCCGCGAAGGTGACGCCTGGTGCGCCGGAGAAGGCCGAAGTCAAGATCGAGAACGAAAGCCGCGAAGGCACGCTCGTGGTCGCCGAAGTGGCCCCGAGCAACGCGCCGTGTCAGCCACGGAGTGTGTTGGTCGGGGCGCTCGCGCTCGGTGCCGGCGACAGGTCGGCCGTGCTGGTCGCGTACTCCGAACAAGGCCGCCCGGGTTCCGCGTCCCGGGACGACCTCGTCCGGATTCTGCACAGTTACCGTGCCGTCCCGGCCGCGGACCGGTCCACGACCACACCGCCGCCGACCACCCGCTGACGTCGCAGCGCCAGCTTCGCGAAGTCCATCAGCCCGGCGTTCGGCAGATACGCGCGGCCCAGCGCGATCCCGATCCGCGGCAGGTCGGCCTCGTCGCGGTAAGCGAGGTACAACGGCTCGTGCCGCGGCTGGAACTTCGCCTTGAACGCGTGCAGGGAACGGAATCCGTAGTACGGCTCCATCATCGAGCCCAGCGCGTCCAGCATCCGGTCGACCATCTGCCGCGGCGTGCTGTCGTTGCTGCGGACCAGCGGCGCGCCCGAGAGCGACACGAACTTCGCGCCCTCCTCGCGGAACGCCAGGCAGGTCGAGGCGATAAGGAACTCCATCACCGGCCGGAATCCGCCCGCGCGGCGGCGCATCACGTCGAGGGTCCAGCCGCCGACCTCGCCGTCGCCGGTGTGCACCGGCAGCCACGATGTCACGCCGTGCACCGTGCCGTCCGCGTCGACCGCGAGACCGACCCGCGTCGCCGGGTCCATCGCCTGGTCCACGCCGCCGAGAGTGAAGCCCATCTCCGGAAGGCCCTTGTCGCAGATCCATTCCTCGGACAGCGCCCGCACCTGTTCCCGGATCGACCACGGCTGTTCGGCCAGCCGCACCAGCCGGAACTCGATCCCGTCCTTCTTCGCGCGGTTCAGCGCGGTCCGCACGTCCTGCCAGGCCTTGCCGCGGAATTCGAGGTTTTCCAAGTCCACCAACGTGTCCTCGGCGACCTGGACGTGCTGCCAGCCCAGTTTCGCGGTCTGCGCGACGGTCCCCGCGGTCGCCGAGAAGACGCAGGGCACGAGCCCGGTGTTCTCGCACATCGCGGAGAATTCCCGCAGCGTGCGGTCGCTCGTCCCGTCCGGCGCGACCGGGTCGCCGAGCGCCACCGCGACGCCGGCGTGCCGCTGGTACGCCAGGTACGAGGTGCCGTCGGAGGCGACGAAGTAGGTGTTCTGCGGCCAGGTCGTCATCCACGAGATGGTGCTGCCGCCGTTGCGGCCCAGCAGAAGCCGCGCGAAGGCCGGGTCCGGTCCGCCGCGGAAGATCTTGCGCCGCCTGCGCCGCGAGGGCACCCGGAACGCACGCCGGGCCGAGATCAGCAACACCAGCTCGACTGTCCACAAGAGATTGTCCACAATGAACAGCGGCGGGCTGCTGAGGTCGTAGTCCTCGCGGATCAGTTGCGTGATCGCGACGAGCCCGGCCAGTACCGCCATCTGCGACGCGGCGAGCACGCACAGCGCGATCGCGCACCGCCAGGCGAACCGCGAACCGCGGCGCAACCCGTTGAGAATCGGCACCGCGACGATGCACAGCGGGAGAAGTTCGTTGCCGGACAACGAGATCGAGTCCGACGAGCCGAACGGTCCGTCGCCGGGGACCAGCCACATCACCACTTCGGCGACGACCAGCAGCACCAAACCGGCGGACGCGAGCAGCCGCCATTCGCGCAGCGAGGGCTTGTTGGCGTTGCGTGCGGCGGGTCCGGCGAGCCGTCGGCCCAGCGGGAGCGCGAGAACGAGCGCGAAGAAGTGCACGAGGTCGGCGAGCGTGCCGACATAAACGATCGCCACTCCGGCGTACACGCAAAGCCCGGCTCGCAGCCGAAGCCGCCACGGCGTGCGCAGGGTCGCGCTGGTGATGGCGATCGCGGCGAGCGCGCCGCCGGAGAAGCCGACGTCGAGCGTGCCGGAGATCCGGTCGGCCCAGGCCCAGCCGGAATTGCGGGAGAGTTCGAGGAATTGCACCGCGACGACGGTCGACACCAGCTGCCCGCCGATGGTCACCGCCATCGCGCGCCGGGTGCCCAGGTGCCATTCGGCGAACCCGGCCATCAGCGCGAAACTTCCCGCCATCGGCAGGTAGAACCACGGGCGCAGGGCGTAGAACGGCCCGGTGAACAGCGTCCACCAGCGGCCGTGCTCGAGCGACGGGAGGCCGTAGGCGTAGTAGTGGAAAGCGTGCTGGTGCTCGGCGGCGTGCCAGAGCGAGCCGGTCGCGACCCCCACGATCAGGATCGCGAGCACGACGGTCGTCGTGAACGGGATCCGGTTCCACAGCACCGCTAGCCGTCCGCGTGCCTCTCCGGCCGCGAGGCCGGTTCCCCCCTGTGCGATCGTCATGGGGAAAGTTTGGCGCGGCGATCTTAAGCGGTCATCGCCCGTCGGACCTACTTCTCCCCCTAAGGGACTGCTACCCCAGGGGGACCCGACCCTGGTCCCAAGACTGACCTTCGGCGAGGGTCAACGCGCTGACCAGGGAAAACGGGTTGGCGTTCGGCTAATGAGCGGCTCGTCCGACCCGGAACAGGGGTTGACACCAGAGTCGCCCGAACGAGTGATCCCGGTCGCTCGCCTCAGGGCAGTCCGAGCACCGCGGCGCGGACTGCGGACAGATCGGCGAGGTCCGGCAACACCTGGTGTGCGCCCGCTTCGGCCAATTGTCCGGCGGAAAACCGGCCAGTGGCAACGCCGATCGCCACCGCGCCGTAATCGAGCGCCGCGTCGATGTCGTTCGGAGTGTCCCCGAGGATCACTACGGATTCCGCGGGAAATTCCTTGCCGTGCTTCGCTTCCGCGGCTTTGACGGCGTGCGGGACCAGATCAGCACGGTGCGGCGAAAGCGAACCGTAGCCGCCGATCTCCAGATCGAGATGCTCGTCGAGACCGAGCGCGGCGAGCTTGTGCAGCGAGATCTCCGGCAGGTTTCCGGTGACGAGACTCTGCACGACGCCGTCGGTCTTGGCGAGATCGGCGAGCACGGCCGCCGCGCCGTCGAGCGCCCGGCCTTCCCCGGGCAGAGTTTCCCGGGCGCGTTCGACGGCCGCGATCAGTTCCCGCCACATCCGCTGGATGGTTTCCTCGTCCGGTTCGATCCCGTGCGAGGTCAAAACGTCGGCGGTGATCGCGCGTTCGGTCCGGCCGCCGAAATCCGGGTGCGTGCGGAACTGCGCCCCGGTCGCCGCGGCGAGCGCCGAGCCGTACCAGCCGACCCCGAGCCCGGTGTAGTCGACGAGCGTGTGGTCGATGTCCCAGAGCACCAGCCGGTGCGCGCGAATGGCTGTCACGTCCGCGATGCTACGGCGGGATCAGCCGGTGAGGTAGCTGAAGCGGACCCGGCGGACGGGGTTGTCGACGTTGGTGTCCACCAGGCACACCGACTGCCAGGTGCCGAGCAGCAGCACGCCGCCGAGCACCGGCACGGTCGCGTACGGCGGGAGGAACGCGGGGAGCACGTGGTCGCGGCCGTGTCCGCCGGTGCCGTGCTGGTGGTGCCAGCGGTCGTCGCGGGGGAGCAGGTCGTCGAGCGCGGCGAGGAGGTCGTCGTCGCTGCCCGCGCCGGTTTCCAGCACCGCGAGCCCGGCCGTCGCGTGCGGCACCCACACGTGCAGCAGGCCGTCGGTGGCGTCGGCGTCGCGCAGGAACCTCTCGGCCTCCCGGGTCAGGTTGTGCACGACGGCGGTGTCGCCGGTGTGCACCTCGATCTCGGTGGAGTACATACCGTCAGGGTAGGCGTCAGGAATCGAGATAGCGGAGCACGGCGAGGACGCGCCGGTTGTGCCCGTCCGACGGCGGCAGGCCCAGCTTGCCGAAGATGCTCGTCACGTACTTCTCGACCGAGCCCGCCGACAGGAACGCCTCGGCCGCGATCGCGGAGTTCGACCGGCCTTGCGCCATCAGCCCGAGGATCTCGCGTTCGCGCGGCGTCAGCTCGGCCAGCGGCCCGGCCTGGCCGGTGGTCGCGAACAGCTGGCGGACGACCTCCGGATCGAGGACCGTCTCTCCGGCGGCGACGCGTTCCAGCGCGGTGAGGAAGTCCGACACCTCGGCGACGCGGTCCTTCAGCAGGTAGCCGACCGCGCCTGCTTCTCCGGCGAGGAGTTGCTTGGCGTAGTTGGTTTCGACGTACTGCGAGAAGACGAGGATCGCGCAGCCGGGCCGTTCGGCGCGCAGGTCAATTGCCGCGCGCAGGCCCTCGTCGGTGTGGGTTGGCGGCATTCTGATGTCCACAATGGACACATCGGGCCGGTGCTCGCGGACGGCGGTCCGGAGGTCGTCGGCGTTCTTCACCGCCGCCGCTACCTCGTGGCCGCGCAGGCTCAGGAGTTCGACTAGGCCCTGGCGCAGGATTGCAGAGTCCTCCGCGATCACGATACGCACTGTTTCCCCCTCATTTCGCCGAGTTTAGCGGGGCAGCGGGAGTGTCGCGGTGACTACGGTCGGGCCGCCGTTCGGGCTCGAGACGGTCAGTTCGCCGTCTGCAGGGCGGAGCCGTTCGGCGATTCCGGACAGTCCGCCGCCGGGGATGATCGCGGCGCCGCCGGGGCCGTGGTCGACGACGGTCAGCTGTAGTACGTCTTCGCGGTCTTCGACCAGGACTGTGCATCGTCCGGCGCCGTGTTTTGACGCGTTGGTCATGAGTTCGGCGGCGGCGAAGTAGACGATTGTTTCCAGCGACGGGGGTGGGCGGCGGCTTAGTTCTACCGAGACTGTCGCGGAGAAGTCGGCCGAGCTGGCCAATGTGGACAGTGCGAGGCTCAGACCTTTGTCCAGCGCTGCGGGGTGGATGCCGCGGGCCAGGTCACGGAGTTCGACGAGGGCTTGTTTGGCGTTGCTGTGGGCGGTGTCGACCAGGGTGCGGATTTGGTCGAGGTCGACTGTCTCGGTGGCTAGTTCTTCTTTTGCCAGGCCCAGTTTCATCGCCATGGCGACTAGCTGGGCTTGGGCGCCGTCGTGGAGGTCTCGTTCGATGCGACGGAGTTGCTCCGCTGCTTCGTCGAGGGCAGTGGCTCGGGTTTCTTCGAGGAAGCGGACTCGTTCGCGGAGGCCGGGGTCGCCTGCCAGGGTGCGGAGGAGAAGGCGGTCTACTCCGGTGAGGAGGTGCACTACGGCGGGCCAGACGGTCAGGACGGCGATGCCGAGGAGGCACCAGCCGAGGGAGCCCGGCCAGCTGAAGCTCCCGATGTTGAAGACCGGCAGGCCGTGGCCGGGTCTGGTCTCGAGGAGCCAGGTGAGCGGATAGGTGAAGGATGCCAAGCCGAAGAAGCCGAGCGCGCCGGAGCCGATCATGGCCAGGAGACCGAAGGGGAGGCGGACCAGGAGGTAGGCGACTGATCGCCAGGCTGTTCGGTCGCCCAGGCGGGCGGTCAGCCAGTTCCAGAGGCCTGGGGCCAGGTCGGTTCTTGGCGGGGGCGGAAGGGGGAGGTTCAGGAGTTTTGCGGCCAGGCGGCGGTGGAGGCCGCCGAAGAGTCTTGCGCCGCGGAGGACGCCGGTGAGGATGAGGAGTCCGGCGAGGACTGGGGTCAGGGCTATGCCGACGGCTGTTCCGGCTAGGAGGAGGACTGTCGAGAGCAGGGGGAGGGGGCCGGTGATGGCCAGCCAGGCGGTTTCGCGGAGGGCTTGGCGCGGGGTGGCGGGCCAGAGGCTGCGGAGGGCGGGGTTCACCGGGTGACCTGGAGCGCGGGGCCGCGGAGGTCGTGGCTGCGGCGGTGCGGGCGGGTGGTCACGTGGTTGAGTTTGCCGGGTTTTGGGGGTGGGTGGTAGCGGGATGGCCTGTGTGGTGGGGCGGGGGGTAGCCCTACCTCGTCGCCTGGCGGCGACATTGCGCCCGTTGGTTGCGTGGGGCACCCCGAAGGTTGATTGTGCTGACGGTCCGGGGGTGCTTGTCAAGGCGGGAAAGATGCCTTGACAAGCACCCCCGAACCGCAGAGAAGGCTTCGTATCGGGGTTGGGGGAGGGGCTGGGTGCCTCGATCGTTGGGTGCAGCGGCGGCGGTTGGTGGGTGGGGGTGGGGCTTGCGCCCCAATGTGGCGTTGGGTGCGTGGGATGCACCGAACGCCACATTGGGTGCATGCGACGCACCCAATGCCACATTGGGTGCATCGCGATCGCGGCCGTGGACCGCGGAAGGACGTGAGGGGAACCCTGAGGGAATCTGATTCCCTCAGGGTTCCCCTCACGTAATCTTCCGGGGGCCAGGACCGCGGAGTCAGTCTGCCTCGGGGGCCTTGTCCAGGCGGGCTTCGTCTTCCTTGGCCCGTTGAGCTGCTTCGCGCATTTCGATCACGTCCGTGAACCAATCGCCCGTTTCGCGGGCTATGTCGCGGACTGCGCCAGTAATGATGGTGGCGATGTTGCCGATGTGGTTGGCTGCGGACTCCGTCAGCTCCTGCACGGTGTCCTTGCCACTTTCGAATGGGCCGACCATGGGCTTCCTCAGGCTGCTCGGAGTTGCCGTTCGGGGTCCACGGTAGCGGCCGGGCCCGGTTTTCCGGGAAGGGCCAGCCGCGCGATTTTCTTGGCTACCGACCAGAGCTGCTTGTGCAGGGGGCCGGTGTTGTAGGGCAGGCCGTAGCGTTCGCAGATTTCGCGCACTTCTCCGGCGATTTGCGGGTAGCGGCGCGCGGGCAGGTCCGGGAACAGGTGGTGTTCGATCTGGTGCGACAGGTTTCCCGAGAGGATGTGGAACAGCGGGCTGCCGGTGATGTTCGCGGAGCCCAGGATCTGGCGCAGGTACCACTGGCCGCGCGTTTCGTTCTCGGTCTCTTCTTCGGTGAAGCTTTCGACGTCCGCGGGGAAGTGGCCGCAGAAGATGATCGAGAACGCCCACAGGTTGCGGACCAGGTTGGCGCTCGCGTTGCCCAGCAGCGTCAGCGGCGCGAGCGGGCCGGTGAGCAGCGGGAACAGGACGTAGTCCTTGCCGACCTGGCGCGAGGCCTTGCGGACGATCCGGCGCAGCACCGGGACGTTCTCCGCCCAGGTGCGCTCACCCTTCACGACCCGGTCCACCTCGAGGTCGTGCAGCATGACGCCCCACTGGAACAGCAGCGCGAGCAGCGTCGCGTACACCGGGTTGCCCAGGTAGTACGGATGCCACTTCTGCGCCGGGTCCATCCGCAGGATTCCGTAACCGACGTCGCGGTCCTTGTCGACGATGTTGGTGTACGTGTGGTGGATGTAGTTGTGCGAATGCCGCCAGTTCTCCGACGGCGCGACGGTGTCCCATTCGAAGCGCTGCGAGCTCAGCTCCGGGATGCGCGTCCAGTCGTACTGGCCGTGCATCACGTTGTGGCCGATCTCCATGTTGTCCAGGATCTTCGCCGCGGACAGCGCCGCGACGCCCGCCAGCCACGCGGGCGGCAGGAAGCCGGCGAACAGCAGGCCGCGGCCGGTCACTTCCAGCGCGCGCTGGGTTTTGATGATCTTGCGGATGTACTCGACGTCTTCCTCGCCGAGATCGTCGACGATCCGCTGGCGCAGTGCGTCGAGTTCGCGGCCGAATTCCTCGACCTGTGCGGTGCTCAGGCGGTCCTGCAGACCGGTCATGATGCTTCCTCCGGTGGTCAGGCGTCGATTTCGACGTCCCCGACGGGGACGCTGACGCAGAGCTGGATTTCTTCGTTCTCCTCGCCGGAAACCTCGCCGGTGCGCGCGTTGCGGACGCGTCCGGCGGTTTTGAGCTGCGTGCAGGAGAAGCAGATGCCCATCCGGCACCCGTGTTCCGGCGTCAGGCCCGCGTCCTCGGCCTGTTCGAGCAGCGGCTTGCCGGAGTTGTCGCACTCCCGGCCGCTGCGGGCGAAGCGCACCCGGCCCTCGGCGGCCTCCGCGGCGAAGGCCAACGGTGCCGCCGTGAACTCTTCGGTGTGCAGTTGTGCACTCAACCCCTCGTTCTCGAAGAGTTCACGTGCGGCGGCCATCAACGGGGCCGGGCCGCAGAGGAACGTTTCGGCCTCGCGGAACCACGGCGCGGCCTTCTCCAGGTGCGCGACGGAGAACAGGCCGTGCAGGTCGCCGCCGCGACGGGCGTGGGTGTGGGCGTTGACCACGCGGAACGCTGGGTGCCGGGCGGCCAGTTCGGCCAGTTCGGTGCGGTAGAGGGCGTCCGCGGCGGTGTTCGAGTAGTGCAGGAACACGATTTCGCCCGGGTGGCCCTCGGCGACGAGCGTGCGGGCCATCGCGAGCACCGGCGTGATCCCGCTGCCGCCGCTCATCAGCACGATCCGGTCCGGACGCGGCGACGGCAGGGTGAACTCGCCGTCCGCGGGCGAAAGTCCCACTACCGCGCCGACGGCGGTGTCCTGCAGATGCCGCGAAACCAGCCCGTTCGGGTCGGCCTTCACAGTGAACTCCAGGTCATCGCCGCCCTGTGCGCCGCATGGCGAGTAGCAGCGGGTTCGGCGGACGCCGTCGATCTCCACCTGCATCCGCACGTACTGCCCGGCGCGGAAGCCCTGCCACGCCCGGCTCGGCCGCACCGTGAAGGTGACGGTGTCCGGCGTCTGATGCCGCACGGCGGTGACGCGGCCGCGGATCTCGCGCCGCACCAGCATCGGGTCGACCAGTTCGAGGTACCGGTCCGCGCCGTGCGGGGTGAGCAGCGCCTCGGCGAGCGAGACGAGTCCGCGCACGCGGCGCGGGAGCAGTGCGGTCATCACCCCTCCAGAAGTTGAGTGCACAGTCGTACACTGACTAGTGTGGGGGCAAGGCCCCGGGGCCTGTCAACGCGGAAGCGAGGTGATGTGACGTGGGCCATGCGGCGATCGCCAGTACGCTGCTCGACGTGTCCGCAGCCGAGGAGCCGGCCGGCCCGGTGAGCCGGCAGGAGCGCAAACAGCGCACCCGTCAGGCGCTGCTCGACGCGGCGCTCGACCTGCTCGCCGACCGGAGTTTCGCCAGCCTTTCGCTGCGCGAGGTCGCGAAGGGCGCGGGCATCGTGCCGACGGCGTTCTACCGGCATTTCTCGTCGATGGAGGAGCTGGGCGTCGCGCTGGTCGAGGAGACCACGCGCACGCTGCGCGGCATGCTTCGCGGCGCGCGCACCGAGCAGCGCGGCTACGGCGGCATGATCCGGGCTTCGGTGCACACGCTGCACCGGCACGTCCGCGAGCACGAGGACCACTTCCGGTTCGTCACGCGCGAGCGCTACGCCGGTCCCGGCGCGGTGTCCAGGGCGATCGCGGTCGAGATGCGGATGTTCTCCAGCGACCTCGCACTGGACCTGGCGCGCTTCGACCCCCTGCGCACCTGGCCCACCGAGGACCTGCACCTGCTGGCCGACCTCATTGTCACCGCGATGCTCGGCACGGTCGCCGAGCTGCTGGAAATCCGTCCCGGCGACACCGCCGCCGACGAGCGCACGTTGGTCGCGGCGGAAAAACGGCTCCGGATGATCCTGCTCGGCGTGCCGCACTGGCAGCCTTAGCGGTATGGCCTTCCTGCAGCTGACCGCGATCATCGTCGACGACTACGACGAGGCGATCGACTTCTTCACCCGCGCGCTGGGCTTCGACCTGGCCGAGGATTCGCCGTCGCTCACCAACGACGGCCGCCCGAAGCGATGGGTGGTCGTCCGCCCGCCCGGCGGCGAAACCGGCATCCTCCTGGCTCAGGCGGACGGCGAGCGGCAGTCCCGCGCGGTCGGCGACCAGCACGCCGGCCGGGTCGGGTTTTTCCTGCGCGCGGACGACTTCGCGGCGAGCTATCAGCAGATGCGCGACGCCGGGGTCGAGTTCCTCGGCGAACCGCGGACCGAGCCGTACGGCCAGGTCGTCGTGTTCCGCGACATCGCGGGCAACCGCTGGGACCTGCTCGGCCCGGCCGCGTCCTGAGCCTGCTCTACGATCCCGAAGTCCAGCTGATCGTGGAGGAACGCTATGCCGAGCGGGTCGGAAGTCCGAGCCGAATTCACCGACCCAGCCGAAAACCTGGCGTTCGACGAGGCACTGCTGCGCGAGGGTCCGACGGGGCCGGTGGTGTGGCTGTGGCGGAACCCGGTGTGCGTCGTGGTCGGCCGCGGTCAGCGGATCGCCCGCGAGGTCCGCGTCGACGAATGCGCTCGTGACGGCGTCCCCGTGCTGCGGCGAGCCAGCGGCGGCGGCACGGTGTTCCACGACCCGGGCAATCTCAACGTGACGCTCGTGCTTCCCGGCCCCGCGCCTCGTCCGCTGGAAATGCTCGGCCTGGTGATGTCCGCCGCAGTGGAGAAACTCGGTCTCCCGGCCAGAATCGGCGACCGCGGCATCTTCGTCGGCGACGCGAAACTGTGCGGCTTCGCGGTCTTCCGGACCAAAGACGTGCTGCTGGCGCATTCGACGCTGCTGGTCGACACGGACGCCGCCCGCGTCGGCGCGTACCTCACCGGTCCGCCGCCGGACCCGAAGCCGCTGGATTCGCACCGGAGCAAGGTCGCGTCCCTGGCCGACCACGGCGTGCGGCTGCCGCTGACGGAAGTGGAAGACACCGTCCGCGCGGCCGCGGCGGGACTGCTCGGCCCGCTCCCGCCCCGCGAACCGACCCCGGGGGAGTTGCAGCGGCAGCAGTCATTGCTGTGGAGCCGCTACGAATTCCCGGACTGGCACGCCGAAGGACGTCAGCGTTCGTAATTGCCTTGCCGGACAGCCACATCCGAGCGCTCCGGGCCGAGATGCCGTGAAGGGCTCCTTGAAGGAATCTGATTCCCTCAAGGAGCCCTTCACGGACCGGATCAGTTGCCGGAGGAGGAGAACAGCACCGGCGGCACTTCGCCGGCCGCGCGGCGGCGCGGCTTGCCAGCTGCCTTGGCCGGTGCCGGAGCGGCGGTTTTCGCCGGGGCCGTCTTCGCGGGTGCGGTTGTCTTAGCCGTCGCGGACTTGGCTGGCGAGGCGGTTTTCGCCGGGGCTGCCTTCGCGGGCGCGGCTGTCTTGATCGTCGCGGTCTTCGCCGTCTTGGCAGCGGGCGTCTTGACTGCGGCGGCCTTTGCCGTCTTGGCAGCGGGCGTCTTGACCGCGGCGGCCTTCGTCGACTTGGCCGTGGTCTTGGTCGCGGCGGCCTTCGCGGGCTTGGCTGCCGCGGACTTGGCCGGAGCCTTCGCGGTCCGGCTCACCGTGCCGGTCGCGCCACCCGTTCGGGCAGTCTTCGCCGTGGTCTTCGCGGTCCGCGCCGCGGTGGCGGAAGCTGCCTTCCCGGCAGTCTTCTTGCCAGCAAAGGCTTTCCCGCTCTTGGCCGCCGCGGCGGGCTTCTCCGCCACCGGCTTCGCCTCGGCCTTCTTGGCCCCGGCGATCAGCCGCGGCCGAAGCTTCCGTCCGCCAGTCCGGCGGCCGGCCTTCGCGTACTTCTCCAGCAATCGCCGCAGCGCGGTCGCGTTGCGGGTGCCGAGGTCGATGTCGTATTCGATGCCGTCCAGCGCGAACGCGACGGTTTCCGCCGCGCGTCCGCCGGTCAGGTCGTCCAGAGTGCGGACAGCGGTGTTCCTCGCCATGGGAGCCTCCCGTGCTCGATCGTGGTCGTGCGTGCAACCGGCACGGCGACGACCCGGGTTTCCGCGGTGCCGCCGGTTTCTTGCAGCTCTCTCACAAGAATACCGGCAGGCTTGCGCGAACCTGCGCGGTGGTGTGCGCTGTGCGCATGGCAGCAGAGACTTTCGACGTCGTGGTCATCGGGGCGGGTCCGGTCGGGGAAGTGGCGGCGGAACGGGCCGCCATGGGCGGGCTGAAGGTGGCGCTCCTCGAACACGAACGGTTCGGCGGGGAGTGTTCGTACTGGGCGTGCATCCCGAGCAAGGCGTTGCTGCGCCCGGGAAACCTGCTCGCCGCGGCCAAGCGGATGCCCGGCGTGCCGATCGGCGACGCGCTGGATCCGGAGAAGGTGCTCGCGCGCCGCGACTGGTTCACCGGCAAGGGCGACGACTCCGGCCAGGTCGAATGGGCGCGCGGCGCGGGCATCGAACCCGTGCGAGGCTACGGCCGGATCACCGGTGAGCGCGAAGTCACGCTCGACGACGGCCGCGTTTTCTCCGCCCGGCACGCGGTGATCGTGTGCACCGGCAGCGTTCCGCGCACGCCGCGGATTCCAGGCCTGGACACCATTGCGCCGTGGGGTTCGCGGGAAGCGACGTCGGCGACCGAGGTGCCCGGACGGCTCGGCGTGCTCGGCGGCGGCGTGGTCGGCGTCGAGATGGCGCAGGCGTGGGCTCGGCTCGGCTCGCGGGTCGACCTCGTGATCACCGGCGACCGCCCGCTGCCGCGGCTGCCGGAGTTCGCCGGAGACCTGGTCCTGGACGGTTTGCGCGAGGCGGGCGTCCGCGTGCACCCGAACTCCGGCCTGGCCGAAGTGTCCGTTGTGGACGGTGGAACGCGGCTGAAACTCGCCGGCGGCGACGAGATCGTGGTCGACGAACTGCTGGTCGCCACCGGCCGTGCGCCCGCGACCAGCACCATCGGCCTGGACGTGCTCGGCTTGCCCGCCGACGGTCCGCTCCAGGTCGACGAAAGCGGCCGGGTGTCCGCAGTGGAGGGTGGCTGGCTGTACGGAGCGGGCGACGTCACCGGGCGTGCTTTGCTGACCCACCAGGGAAAATACGCCGCCCGCGTCGTCGGCGACTCGGTCGCGGCCCGTGCCCGGGGCGAGGAGATCTCGACCGAACCGTGGAGCCGCTACAGCGCGACCGCCGACCATCACGCGGTGCCGCAAGTGGTGTTCACCGACCCGGAAGTGACGTCAGTCGGCCTCACCGAGGCGCGCGACGGATCCGCGGACCGGGTCGTGGACATCGACATCGCGGTCGCCGGTTCTTCGCTGCACGCCGATGGGTACCAGGGCAAAGCGCGAATGGTCGTGGACACCGAACGCGGTGTCGTGCTGGGTGTCACGTTCGTCGGCCAGGACGTGGCGGAACTGCTGCACTCGGCGACGATCGCCGTCGTCGGCGAGGTGCCGCTGGACCGGCTGTGGCACGCGGTCCCCGCGTTCCCGACGATCAGCGAGGTGTGGCTGCGGCTGCTGGAGGCTTACGGGCTCTGAGCGCGGTGTCGTGCCGCTTAAGCGGTTGTGCCGCTTCGGGTAGCGTCGGGGCATGACCAGTGCTTCCGTTCCCGGCCGCCGTGAACGCAAGAAGGCGGCGACCCGCCAGGCGCTGGCCGACGCTGCCCTGCGGATGTTCCTGGAGCGCGGCTACGACCAGGTGACCGTGCGCGAGATCGCCGACGCCGCCGACGTGTCCACCACCACGCTGATGAAGCACTTCCCGACCAAGGAAGCCCTCGTCTTCGACCGGGAACCGGAGATCGACGAGGCGCTGGTCTCGGCGGTGCGGGACCGTCCGGAGGGCACGTCGGTGCTGGCGGCGCTTCGCGCGCACGTCCACGTCCGGGCGACCTCCGGCATCCGCGCGGAGGCCGAACCGTTGCTGCGACTGGTGCGCGAGACGCCCGCGCTGGCTGATTACTGGCACAAGATGTGGATGGGCCACGAGCACACGCTGAGCCGGGTGATCGCTGCGGAAACCGGTGCGCCGGAGGGCGATCCGCGGTGCGCGGTGCTCGCCCATTTCGCCTTGGAGACGGCCGCGCTGGCCGATCGGTCGGACGACCCGCGGCGGATGGTGGATGTGGCGTTCGACCTGTTGGAGAACGGGTGGCAGTGAGGGCTGGTTCGCGGGAAGGCGCTTCGCCGCGCTAGACGGCACTCGTGAGCCGAGTGCCGCGGGGCGGTGGACCTGGCTGGCTGAGGGTTTGTCGCTGAGCCAGTTGCTTAGGACGGCAGCTGCAAGTCGAGCGCGCCTTTCGCGGCACGGGCCAGTCCGGGATCGTCCGCAGTGGACGATCCCGGTTGCCAGACCGCTTGCACGATCCGCACGCCGTTCCCGTCGACCTTGCTGGCGTAGGCAGCGCCGTCGAACTGCGGCGCGCCCGACGGCCACTTGCCGGTCTCCGTGGCGACGTCCAGGATTCCGCCGCCGCCCGGGTTGTCGGCGATCTGCTTGAGGTGGTTGGCCTGTCCGGCATCGGGGAACTCGACCACCGCGACGGTGACCGCGGCCGGCCGCCCGTCGACGAGCGCCGTGTAGCTCGCGCGGCGGACCCCGGAGCAGCTGGTCTGCTGAAGGCTCGCCTGGACGTCCCCGAAAGCGTGCGAGGCGCACTTCTGGTCGGCGCTGTTCGCCCGGGGCTCGAAGGTGAGTGTCGGCGCCGGAGGGGCGCTCGGCTTGGCGCTGCTCGGCGCCGGACTCGGCACGCTGCTGGGCGGAGCACTGCTGGCAGGCGGTGCGGCGGCGGTGTCCTCGCCGCCGCTGGTCGCCACGACGATCGCCGACACCACCAGGACGATCAGCAAGACGATCGCTGCGATCGGCACCCACTTGACGGTGCGGGATCCCGGTTTTCCCGGCCCCGGCGGGGTGTTAGGCCCGGCTCCCGCGGCCGCGCCCGTTGCGGTGGGAACCCCAGCTCCGGCCCCGGCTCCGGTTGCGGGACTTGCTGTCCCTGCTGCTCCGACGGCTGGAGCCGGTCGCACAGGTTGAGGCGCGCCTTGCGGCGGACTCCCCGGCACGACCGGGGGAACGGCCCCGCGCGGACGTCCAGCGCCCTGCGGCTTCGCCGGAGACGGCATCTTCTCGGTCGGAGCCTCGGGCGGGTCAGTCGATTCGGTCGGCGCCTCGGAAAGCGCCGCCAGTTCGATCGACGGGATCTCCGGCCGAGGCGGCCGCACCGCGATGATCTTCGGCCGCAGCACCGGGGGAGCGGCGGATTTCGGTGCGGCGGAAGGAGTGCCGGGGGAAGCAGCACCCTTCGACGGCACGGAGTCAGCGGATCCCGAAGCGGCACCGGGGAAGACGGGAAGCCCCTGGGGATTCCCCGCGCCTGCCGGGCCTTGCGGCTCCGGACTGGTCGCGGGAGCGGAAGCCGCGGCGGATTTTCCGGCCGTGGCATCGGACCCAGCGACGGTGGTACCGGCGGTGCGCGATCCGGCCGCACCGGATTCGGTGGTGCCGGGCGGGGTCGCGTCGGGAGCGATGACACCGGAACCCGCTCCGCCCGGTCCGGCAGCGTCGGCTCGGATCGCGCCGACGCCAGCGGCGGGATCGGCGGCAGGTTGAACGGTGCGGGTTTGCGCGCCGCCGGAGCTGGCGGCGTTGGCCGAACCCGGTGCGCTGGGAACGCCGGATCCAGCCGCCTCGGGCTCGGCGATGGTTCCGGCCGCGCCAGACATCGCCGCTCCTGCCGCAACGGCACCGAGACCGGCAACCGCGGTTCCGCCGGAGGTCCGGTTCGCCGTGCTCGATCCAGCCTGTGCCCCAGCACTTGCAGGAGCAGGGCTTGTGCCCGGTGAAGCAACGGAATTCGGCGCGGCAGCGCCAGGCGAGGACACGTTCGGCACCCCGGCACCGCCAGCCCCCGCACCAGCCGGACCGCCAACCCCAGGCGACCGGGGCCCAGGAGGAACCGGAACATCGTCCGCGAACCGAACGAACCCCTCCCCGCGCAAAACCTCGTCCGAGAGCTCCGGCGCGTCCGGCGCCAGCGCCGAGATCAACGCCCTGGCCTGGTCCACCGAGCGCGGATGCCGCGCCGTGGCCAGGGAGACCGTCGCGGCCAGCATGGTCGTCGGCGTCGGGTGCAGGACCCGGACCGGACCCGCGAGGTCGCCCGGCGGCTGGTCGACCGTCTCGACGTACGGGCCGACCGCCACGATCGTGCCCACCGGGCCCCCGCCGAGTTCCGCGACGCGGCGTTCGCATTCCTGGGACAGGTCGAGCGCTTCGGTGGCGGGGTTGACGTCGTCGCCGTGGACCAGGGGCCAGCCGTCCGCCTTCCACGGTCCGCTCAGCGGGGCTTCGAGACGCAGCGCCGGATCGGGCAGGTCCACGCCGATCACCACGAGCACGCCCGCGGGAAGCACCACGACCGCCTCCACCGGACGGTCTCCGGTCGGGCGGGCCCCGACGAGCGCGACGCCGCCGATCACCGTGCTCCCCCGGCCGAGGGAGGCCAGTGCGGCCCGCACGTCTTCCGCGACGCGCGAGGGCTGCTGCCCGAGACGGACCAATCGCACCGAAACTCTCCTGTCGAATCCGCAGCGTTTCCGGTGCACCACGCTAGCGTGCCGGGCCGCCGGAACCGCGCTCCGCGCCCTCGCGTCGGCGTGGCTCACCACAATGGGTCGTCCGCTGCGACTTGTGGTGTTCATGTGGCCAAACGGCACGGTTGGGGTGCAGAATGTGCTACACAGGTCGGGAACTGCCGTGGAGGCTACGCAACCTGCGCAGGGTTCGAGAGGTCGTAGGGGAAGACGTCCCTCGTCGAACAAGCGGAGGTCAGCAGTGAGCACCCGTGGCAGCACCCGAGGCGTGGTGTACGTCCACTCGTCGCCGTCTGCGGTATGTCCGCACGTCGAGTGGGCTATTTCGGGCACCCTTGGTGCCCGGGTCGAGCTGAAGTGGACGGCCCAGCCGGCCAGTCCGGGACAGCTCCGGGCCGAATGCAGCTGGAGCGCGCCCGCGGGAACCGCGGGCAAACTCGCCGGCGCCCTCAAGGCGTGGCCGATGGTGCGCTTCGAAATCACCGAGGAGCCCAGCGCGGGCGTCGACGGCGAGCGGTTCTGCTTCGCGCCCGGTCTCGGGCTCTGGCACGGCCGCACCAGCGCCAACGGCGACATCGTCGTGGGCGAGGACCAGCTGCGCGCGCTCGTCAGCATGACCCGCGGCGGCGAAACCCTCGCGCACAAACTGGACGAACTCCTCGCCGCGGCCTGGGACGAGGCGCTCGAGCCGTACCGGCACGCGGGCGACGGCGCCCCGGTCACCTGGCTGCACCAGGTCGGGTGAACGAAAGCGGTACCCTCACCCGGGTGAGCGTTCCTTCGGCCCCGCCCTCCCGTCAGCGGTGGTTGATCCCCGTGCTCGTGGTGGTGCTGTCCATCACCGTCGCCGGGGGTCTGCTCGCCCGCGAGCTCTACCGCCGCCCCGAGTCCCCGCACCCGACCGACGGCGAGGCCATGGCGCCGCCCGTCACGAGCAGCGGCGGTCCGTCCGACAAGTCCGGCTCGGTCCAGGTCGGGGTCACCCCGGACGCGCAGAACCACCCGCAGGACGACGCCGTCCGCACCGTGCTGCAGGCCTATTTCAACGCGCTCAACAAAAAGGACTACGACGCCTGGACGGAGACGGTCAGCGACGCGCGCCGCACCAAGACGCCGGAAGTGGACTGGCACCGCAACTTCCAGTCCACGAAGGACGTCAACATCCTGCTGTACCGCATCGAACCGGGCGCGCAGGGTACGCTGCGGGCGCTGGTCGGGTTCACGAGCACCCAGTCGCTGAACGAGGCCCCGGTCGATTTCCAGGAGAAGTGCATCAACTGGCGGCTGGTGCTGCCGATGAAGTTCGAGCACGGCTCGTACCGGATCGACACCGTCGACGGCACCGCCACCGAACACGACAAGTGCTGACCGCGCGAAAACGGTGAAGGGCCCCCGCGGAGATTTCCGCGGGGGCCCTTCACCGTGAAGAGGAACTCAGTTCGCCGGCGTGAACAGCAGCGCGGTGTTGTGCCCGCCGAAACCGAACGAGTTGGACAGCGCCGCGGCGAGTTCGACCTTGCGGTTCTCCCCGGACACGACGTCCAGCTGCACCTTCGGGTCCTGCTCGGTGAGGTTCAGCGTCGCGGGGACGATGCCCTCGTACAGCGCGAGAATCGTCGCGATGCCCTCGACCGCGCCGGCCCCGCCGACGAGGTGGCCGAGCGCGCCCTTCGGCGCGGTGACCACCGGGTGCTCGCCGACCGCCGACCGGATCGCCGCCGCCTCGCCGATGTCTCCGACCACAGTGGACGTCGCGTGCGCGTTCACGTGGCCGATGTCCGAAGGGGACAGTCCGGCCATCGCCATCGCCGCGCGCATCGCCGCGATCTGGCCGATGCCCTCCGGGTGGTTGCCGGTGATGTGGTAGGCGTCCGACGTCAGCCCGTAGCCGGCCAGCTTCGCGTAGATCCGCGCGCCGCGGGCCTTCGCGCGGTCGGCCCGCTCGAGCACGACGACGCCGGAGCCCTCGCCGAGCACGAAGCCGTCGCGGCTCACGTCGAACGGACGCGACGCCGCGGCCGGGTCGTCGTTGCGCGTCGACACCGTGCGCGCCTGGGCGAACCCGGCGACGGTGATCGGGTGGATGCAGGCCTCGGAACCGCCCGCGACCACCACGTCGGCCCGTCCGGACCGGATCATCTCGTAGCCGTTGGCGATGCCCTCGGCCCCGGACGCGCACGCCGACGCGGGCGAATGCACCCCGGCGCGGGCCTTCAGGTCGATGCCCACGTGCGCGGCCGGGCCGTTCGGCATCAGCATCGGCACCGTCAGCGGCGACACCTTGCGAAGACCCTGCTGGTGCAACAAATCGTTCTGGGTCAGCAGGGTCACCGGCCCGCCGACCCCGGTGCCGATCGAAACGCCGAGGCGCTCCGGTTCGACATCGGTGTGCTCGTCGGTCTGCTCGGCGAACCCGGCGTCGGCCCAGGCCTGGCGGGCGGCGATGATCGCCACCTGCTCGCACCGGTCGAGCCGCCGGGCCTGCACGCGGGGCAGGATGTCGGTCGGCTCGACGGCGAGCTGCGCCGCGATCCGGACCGGCAGGTCCAGCTCCTCCGCCCAGTCCGCCGCGATCGTGCTGATCCCGCTGCGGCCGGCCAGCAGACCGTCCCAGGTGGACGCGACGTCCCCGCCCAGCGGCGTCGTCGCGCCCATGCCGGTGATCACGACGTCGATGTTGCTCATGGGAGTCTCCCCAAGGGTCGGCTCCGGACCGGGGCCCGGGTACGAAGAGGACTTACTTCGAGTTGGCGGACACGTAGTTCACCGCGTCGCCGACGGTCTTCAGGTTGGCCAGCTCGTCGTCCGGGATCTTGACGCCGAACTTGTCCTCGGCCTGCACGGCGATCTCGACCATCGACAGCGAGTCGATGTCCAGGTCGTCCACGAACGACTTCTCGGCGGTGACGTCGTCCTGAGCCACGCCGGCGACCTCTTCGACGATCTCGGCGAGGCCGGCGAGAATCTCAGTGTTGTCAGCCATCGGTGTTGTTCCCTTCTCGGTTCTTCTGCGGGTCCGCTCGCGGGCACGGCGCCCGCGGGGGAAGTATCGCTCAGGGCAGGACGAACGCCTGCGCGGCATAGGAAAGCCCGGCTCCGAAGCCGACCGCCAGCACCACGTCGCCGCTTTTCGCCGTTCCGGCCTTGCGCATGTGGTCCAGCGCCATCGGGATCGAGGCGGACGAGGTGTTGCCCGAGTACTTGATGTCGTCGGCCACCACGATGTCCTCGCGCGCCCCCTTGGCGCGCAGCTTCTTGGCGATCGACTCGACGATCCGGAGGTTCGCCTGGTGCGGGGCCAGCACGTCCACATCGGACGGTTGCAGCCCGGCGGCCTCCAGCGCGCGCAGCGCGATCGGCGCGATCTGCGTGGTCGCCCAGCGGAAGACCGACTGGCCCTCCTGGTAGATCCACTGGTGGTCGCGCATGTAGATCAGGTCGACGAGGTCGCCCGCGCTGCCCCACACCACCGGGCCGATGCCCGGTTCGTCGGACCCGCCGACCACCGCGGCTCCCGCGCCGTCGGCGAAGATGATCGCGTTCGCGCGGTCGGTCGGGTCCACGACGTCGGTGAGCTTCTCCGCGCCGATCACGAGGACCTTCTTCGCCGAGCCCGCGCGCACGAGGTCGGAGGCGACGCCGAGGCCGTAGCAGAATCCGGCGCACGCGGCGTTGAGGTCGAACGCGCCGGGGCTCTGCACGCCGATCCGCGCGGCGACCTGTGCGGCCGCGTTCGGGATCTGCGAGGGCATGGTGCAGTTGGGCACGATGACCGTGTCCACTTCGGACGGATCGAGGCCGGCGTCGGAGAGGGCGTCGGCCCCGGCGGCGACGGCGTAGTCGACCAGGACGTCGTCCTTCTCGCCGAACCGCCGCTCGATGATGCCGACGCGGTCGCGGATCCACTGGTCGCTGGTGTCCATGACCTGCGACAGGTCGTCGTTCGTGACGATCCGGTCCGGCTGGTAGCTGCCGAAGCCGAGGATGCGGGCGGCAGGCGCGCCCTGGGACAGGCGCAGGGTGGGGCGGGCGGTCACTGGGCGTCCTCCTCGCGCAGCGCCGCCAGTTCGGCGGGCGACTTCAGCGCGGTGGTAGTGGTGACGACGCCCTTGAGCTGCCGCTTGACCAGTCCGGTCAGGGTGCCCGCGGGCGCCAGTTCGACGGTGCGGTCCACGCCGAGCGAGACGAGCCCGTCCATGGTGAGGTCCCAGCGGACCGGGCGGGTCACCTGGGCGACGAGCCTGCGCAGGTACTCCGCGCCGCTCGTGACGACCTGGCCGTCGGCATTGGACAGCAGCGGGCGCGTCGGGTCGGCCGGGGAGAGACCGGCGGCGTGCTCGCGCAAGGCGTCTTCCGCGGGAGCCATGTAGGGCGTGTGGAAGGCGCCGGCGACCTTGAGGGCGCGGATCTTCGTGCCCTCCATCGGCTCGGCGATGATCTTCTCGATCGCGGCGGCGGACCCGGACGCGACGATCTGCCCGGCCCCGTTGCGGTTCGCGGCGGCGAGGCCCTGGCTTTCCAGCCACGCGGCGACTTCCTCGGGGTCGCCGAGCATCACCGCGGCCATCGACGTCGGTTCGAGCGCGCACGCCTTGGCCATCTCCGCGCCGCGGACCGCGGCGAGCGCGACCGCGTCGGCGGGGGTGAGCACGCCGGCGATCGCGGCCGCGGCGAGCTCGCCGACGGAGTGGCCGGCGACCGGCGCGTCGCCGGCGACCGGCAGGTGCTCGAAGGACAGCAGGGACAGCGCGACGATCAGCGGCTGCGCGACAGCGGTGTCCTGGATCTCCTCGGCTCCGGCCTCGGTGCCGAGCCGGATCAGGTCGAGCCCGGACCGGGCGGACCACTCTTCGACGCGCGCGCGTGCGCCGTCGAGCTCGAGCCACGGGGCGAGCATGCCGGGGGCTTGGGAACCCTGGCCGGGGGAGAGGACTGCAACTGTCACGCTGTCTATGAGACCACGGGACGGGTCGGTGCTTCAGATGCGGGCGGTCACCAAGTCCGCGCGGCGGAATTGGAGGAAACCTCCAAAGACCCGCCGGAGAACCCGGCCCTTAACCCATCCGCCTTGTGGGATTCAACCAGCGCTTGCCGTGAAGTCTGTCACCTGCCACGCCCCGGCGGGAGGGGCGCCGCGGGCGGGCGGACGACGCGGCGCTTCCGCCGGACGCGGGCGTCGTGAGGGGCCGGATGAGCGCCGGGCTTAAGCCGAGCGCGGTGCCGCGCGCGGGCCGGAGGTACCCGGCGCTTCCGTCGAGCGCGGGCGGGCCGAGCCAGGACGCCCCCAATGCCACATTGGGTGCGTGAGATGCACCGAATGCCACATTGGGTGCGCAGGATGCACCGAATGTGGCATTGGGGGCGCACCGGGGTTCCCCTGCGCGACCTGACGTTGACTGCGCGCGTGGGTTGGCCCCCTGTGCGGCATTGGGGCACGCGTGGGATGGCCCCAATGTGGCATTGGGTGCGTGAGATGCACCGAACGCCACTTTGGGTGCGCAGGATGCACCGAATGCCACTTTGGGTGCGCAGGATGCACCGAATGTGGCATTGGGGCGATCACCAAAGCCCGCGAGCGCGGGCGAGCCTGCCGACTGTGAGCGCGACCCGCAGCACGAGCGCGTCGCGGGCGTCGGTCGGGTTGCGGCCGGTGAGCTCGGCGGCTTTGCGCAGCCGGTACCGGACCGTGTTCGGGTGCACGAACAGTGTTTGCGCGCAGCGTTCCAGGACTCCGCCAGTGTCCAGATAGGTCTCGACGGTGCGCTGCAGCGCCGCCCCGGCCTCCTCCAGCGGCCGGGCCACCGAATCGACCAGCAACCGCTCCGCGCCGGGGTCGCCGGACAAAGCGCGTTCGGGGAGCAAATCGTCAGACCGCACCGGGCGGGGCGCGCCGGGCCAGCCGACCACCGCGCGCAGCCCGGACAACGCCTCGGCCGCGCTGTGGTGGGCCTCGGCCAGCGTCGGGACGGTCGGGCCTGCCACGACGGGGCCGTCGGCGAACACCGTCGACATCCGGGCGAGGATCTCGCGTTCCTTCGGCCCGCCCTCGGTGGGGCCGCCGATCACGATCACCAGCCGCGAGCCCTGCACCGACAGCAACACCGCCCGGCCGACGCGTGCGGCGCGGGCGCGGACGTCGAAAACCACCGTCGGAGGGTCGTCCGAGGGAGGGTTCCCCACCAAGACCGTCGCCGCAGCAGCCGGATCCCAGCCGAGCGCTGCGGCCCGCGAAAGGACGGATTCCTCGGCGTCGCCGCGGACGATTCCGTCGACCACCAGCGCTTCGAGCCGGGCGTCCCACGCACCGCGCGCTTCCGCCGCCGCGGCATAGGAGTTGGCTGCGGCGAAAGCGATTTCCCTGCCGTAGCGCAGAATTCCTTCGATCAACGCCGCGCGTTCGGCTTCCGAAGCGGCGAATTCCGGGAGCTGTTCTTCGAATACCTCGATCGCGAGCCGCACCATCGCGACGGCCTGGCGGAGGCTGATCCAGCGCGACACTTCGGTCGGCGCGTCGCGGAACGCTTCGGTGGTGAGCTTCAGCGCTTCCTTCGAATCGCGCAGCCACGCGACGAATCCGCTGGCCCCCGTCTGGGTGATCAGCAGCACGCTGGCGCGCTGGTCGGCGGGCAGCCGCGCGAACCAGACCAGCCTGCGTTCCATTTCCGCGACGCTCGCGCTCGCCAGCCGCCCGGAGGCGTGCTCCAGGCTGCGCAGGGTTTTGGCGGACAGCCCGTGGTGTTTGCGCGCGGGGCGTCCTGTGGTGTCGGCCATGTCGGATCCGATCCTACGTGCCGCGCGCGGCCTGCAACTTTAGGCGGATGCGGCGGCGACCTCAGGTGGTGGGCGGCGCTCGGCCGAAGTGCCTAGGATCCCCGGTGGGGTGGTAGGGGATCACCCGGGCGAAAAGAGAACAGGGGGACGGGCCATGCCAGAGCCCGGACTGGAGATCGACGGGATCTCCAAACGGTACGGCGCCGTGGTGGCGCTCGAGAAAATGACGTTCGACGTGCGGCCGGGGGAGCTTTTCGGATTCGTCGGCAGCAACGGGGCGGGCAAAACGACCACGATGCGCATCGCGCTCGGCGTGCTGAGCGCCGACGCGGGCCAGGTGCGCTACGCGGGCGAGCCGATCACGCACGAAACGCGCCGGCAGATCGGCTATATGCCCGAGGAACGCGGGCTGTACCCGAAAATGAAGGTCGGCGAACAGCTCACGTATCTGGCCCGGCTGCACGGAATGCCCGCCGCCGCGGCGAAGGCGTCGAGCGAGCGGTGGACCGAACGCCTCGGCGTGGCCGCGCGCCGCGACGACGAGGTGCAGAAGCTCAGCCTCGGCAACCAGCAGCGCGTGCAGCTCGCCGCCGCGCTGGTGCACGAACCGCGGATTCTCGTGCTGGACGAACCGTTCTCCGGGCTCGACCCGGTGGCCGTCGACGTGATGAGCGACGTGCTGAAGGAAAAGGCGGCCGAGGGCGTCCCGGTCGTGTTTTCCAGCCACCAGCTGGATTTGGTGGAGCGGCTGTGCGACCGGATCGGGATTGTCCGGAGTGGACGGATGGAAGCGTCCGGCACGGTGGCGGAACTGCGCTCCGGCGGGACGACGCGGCTGCTCGTCGACGCCCCTGAGGCTCCTGAGAACTGGGCGGCCGGGCTGTCCGGCGTGACCGTGATCGGCCGCCGGGGAGCGGTGACCGAGCTGGAGCTGGCCGACGGCGCGGACGACCAGGCCGTGCTGCGCGCCGCGCTGGCCACCGGTCCGGTGCGGGAATTCGCCCGGAAACTGCCGTCGCTGACCGAGTTGTTCCGTTCCGTCGTGTCCGAGCACCAGGAGGCCGCGGCATGACCGGGTCCGATGTCCAGATGAGCCCGATGTCCGCGGTCGGCCTGGTGGCCGGGCGGGAGATCAGCACCCGGGTCGGCTCCAAGGCCTACCGCGTCACGACGCTGGTGATGATGATCCTCATCGTCGGGCTGGCGCTGGTCTTCAAGCTGTTCAACGGCGGCGGGAGCGCCGACGCGACGGTCGGCTACGTGCCGGCCGCCTCGCAGCTGGCCGAGCCGCTGACCGCGACGGCGAAGTCGATCGGCCAGACCGTCGCGACGCAGCAGGTGCCGGACGAGAAGGCGGGCCAGGCGAAGCTGCAGGACGGTTCCATCGACGCACTGCTGGTGCAGGGCGCGGACCGGGTGCACGTCCAGGTGAAGAAGACCTTGGACGCGAAGCTGAAGAACACGTTCACCGTGCTGGAGGGGCAGCTGGCGCTCAACCAGCAGATCACGTCCCTTGGCGGCGATCCGGCGAAGGTGCGCCAGGCGACCGCCGAGGCGACGATCGACGAGCTGCCGCCGCTCGAGAAGCCGTATGACTACAACGGGCAGCAGCTGGTGCTCGGCATCATCGCGGGCATCCTGATCTACCTCTCGCTGATGCTCAACGGGCAGAGCGTGGCTCAGGGCGTCGTCGAGGAGAAGACGTCACGGGTGGTCGAGCTGCTGCTGTCGACGATCAAACCGTGGCAGCTGATGGCCGGGAAGGTGCTCGGCATCGGTGTCGTCGGGCTGATCCAGATGCTGGCGATCGGCGTCGTCGGCGTGGCGGCCGGGCTCGGGTTCGGGGTGCTGACGATCTCGGTGAATGCGGCGGTCGGCACCGTGGTCTGGCTGATCGTCTGGTATCTGCTCGGGTTCTTCATGTATTCGATCGTGTTCGCCGCGCTGGGCGCGCTGGTGTCGCGGCAGGAGGACGTGGGCGGCGCGACGATGCCCGCGCTGATGTTCGTGATCGCCGGGTACGTGGTGGGGATTTCGATCCTGCCGTCGAATCCGGCCAGCCCGCTGGCCGAGGTGCTGTCGGTGATCCCGGTGTTCGCGCCGACGCTGATGCCGATGCGCCTGGCGATGGGCGGCGTGCCGGTGTGGGAGGCGGTGCTGTCGGTGGGCCTGGTGGTCGCGCTCATCCCGGCGCTGATCTGGCTGGCCGCGCGGATCTACCGCAACGCGGTGATGCGCACCGGCGCGAAGGTGAAGCTGCGGGACGCGCTGAGCGCCGCCTGACAGAGGAGTCCGTTACGGCGGGCCGAGGCAGACGCCGCGGCCCGCCGTTTCCGTCCCGGGAGCTTCTACTCTCGGTGGACGCTCCGGCCGGGTGAGGGACCTGGGAAGCGGAGCGCCTCACCCACGTGGGTTAGCGGCAACGGGTGAGATGCGTGAACGCCGCCTTCGTGATTGCGCCGCCCGCATTGCCGCCACCCCCGGTCGCCGCGCCTGGGGTTAATGCCCTTCGCGCCGCATCTCGAGCCTCAGCGGCACGCGCTATTGCCGCTTCGCCGTTATCCGACGGGATGCCGGAAGATCCGCGCAATTCGCGGTCGGCGGCTGCCCGGCTACGCGAATTCGTACCGCACAGACCGCGCCTCGCCGGGATTCCCGTCCGGGCATCTCCGCGACCGCGCCCAGGCCGGGACGCAAATCCGTCGGCCGCCCGCCAATCGCCCGAAGATGAAGGCCAGATGAACGCGGGAGAGAACCCGAACCCCATTCGTCTCGGAAGCGCCGTCGCGCGGCAATAAAGAGCGGGAAATGTTCGAGGCCGCCCGGCGCTTGCGGTTTTCGCTGCGCCGAGCGGCCTCGTCTCCCCGGTCCCCACCGGTAGGACAAGTATGGCGGTGATTGATCTTCCCGCGCCAGTCGTCTCACTCGATCGTGGTGCACAGCACTCGGGTGCAGTGGGTACCTGTCCTGCGACCCGGTGCGACAGGACGGTGCCGGAATCCACGTCGAACCGCGGCGAAGGGAGCCAGCGTGGGTGAACAACTCAAGGACGGACTCGGACAGGCCTGGAATCTAGTGGCCACGTTCGTCCCGAAACTCGTGGGTTTTCTGATCATCCTCTTGATCGGCTGGCTGATCGCGAAAGCCGTGTCCAAAGCCCTCGGGCTCGTTCTCGGAAAACTCGGTTTCACGCGGCTGGTGGAGAAGACCGGGCTGACCGGAATGGTGAAGGGCGCGAATCTCGACGCCACCACGGTGCTCGTGAAACTCGTCTACTACTTCATTCTGCTGATCGCGCTGCAGCTCGCGTTCGGGGTGTTCGGGCAGTCGAACCCGGTGAGCCAGCTGCTGAACGACATCATCGCGTTCCTGCCGAGGATCCTGGTCGCGGTGGTGCTGATCATCGTGGCCGCGGCGATCGCGAAGGTCGTGCGGGACGTCGTCTCCGGGGCGCTTTCGGGCAGGTCGGCCGGACGGCTGCTCAGCACGGTCGCGTACTGGCTCGTGATGGCGTTCGGCATCATCGCGGCGCTGGGCCAGGTGAACATCGCGACGTCGGTGACCGGCCCGGTGCTCATCGCGGTGCTGGCGACCGCGGGCGGCGTGATCGTCGTCGGCTTCGGCGGCGGCCTGATCAAGCCCGCCCAGGAGCGGTGGGGCGGCTGGCTGGCCAACCTGCAGGGCCAGGTCGGCTCGGGCTCGGGCAACGGCTCGCGGGAGCCGGGCCAGGTGAGCGGGCAGCACGCGCAGGCCGGGCAGGCCCGGACGCAGGGCTACCCGCAGTCCCAGTCGGGCAGCCTTCCGCAGCCGAGCGAGCAGACCCGGCAGATGCCGGCGGACGGCGGCCGCCCGCCGGAGCCGCCGACCCCGCCCGCAGGTTTCGGGCGCGTGGACCGCTGAGCCGGTACCAGCAGGGAGGTTGAGGCCGGTGCTTCCCGCAGGCATTCACCGGCGTCGGGCCGTGCTGCTGACCGGATTCGAGCCCGGTCAGCAGCTTCGCTGACGGCCTTCACCGATCCGCGGATCGGTGGCCAGGGGCCGCGTTGCTTCGGCAGCGCGGCCCCTGGCGTTCTGCCCCGCCTTCGCGGGGCTTGCTAGGGCGATAGAGGCCCGGTGCCACCCCGGCGCCGGGCCTCCGCCATGCCCGGCTCCGGCGTCCACTCAGCGGGACTGTCCGCAGTCTCACATCGGCGCGGGAATGGAGGCTCCGTGTTGCATGTTGGGAGGCGTAGATCGGAAGGGGTGCGGACGTGGACTTCCTGTTGCACCACGGCGTGACTGTGTTCGGCCAGTGGATCTCGATCGCGGAGCTGGCCGGGCAGGTGTTCGCGCTCGCGGTCGTGTTCCTCGCGCAGCGGCGGACGCTGTGGACCTGGCCAGTGCAGGTCGGCGCGACCGTCCTGCTGTTCTCCGTTTACGCCTCCGCGCATCTCGGCGGCCTCGCCGGGCGGCAGGTCGCGATCCTGCTCATCTCGCTTTACGGCTGGTGGGCCTGGAACCGCCGGACCGACCCGGTGTACGGCGTTGTCGTGCGCAAGGGCCGCTGGACCGAGCGGGCCGTGATGCTCGGCGCGTTCGGGCTGGGCACGGTCGCGATGGCGCTGACGCTGCAGGCACTCAACGCTTCGTGGGCGCCGTGGCCGGATGCTGCGATTTTCGTCGGGACGCTCGTCGCGTTCGCCGCGCAGGGCGTCGGGCTCGTGGAGTTCTGGGGCGTGTGGCTGGTGGTCGACGCGATCGGCGTGCCGCTGCAGATCCGCTCCGGCCTGTACTTCTCGGCCGCGATCTACATCGTCTTCGCCGCGCTGGTGGTCCACGGCTGGGTCACGTGGAACCGCTCGGCGCGCACCGCGGTCGTCGGCGACAAGACCGTCGCCGCGGCGCGCTGACCTCAAGCGCCGAGCGCGAGCTGCCCGTCCGGGGTCAGTTCGGCCGCCGTCCATTGCCCGACCGCGCCGCCTAGCGCGGAAACCGGGCGGACCAGGCCTTCCCGGACGAGGTCGTGCGCGGTCGTCTGGTCGCAGCAGGGCAGGCCGTCGACCCTCAGGTCCGGTTCGCAGCTGCGGGTGAGTTCGGCTCGGCCGGCGGCGATCGCGCGCAGCATCGCCAGCGCGCGGCGGTTCAGCGTGACGGACATGGTCTTCTCCCTCGGATGATCCGAAGGCAGGAGACGTGATGTCGGTCACTGGATACCGGATTACGCCTACTGCACCAATCCGCGTTGAAGGTCCGTGAAGGGCTCCTTGAGGGAATCAGATTCCCTCAAGGAGCCCTTCACGGACTTGAGGCTCAGCGGAGCGTCGCGTGGGTGGGGCGCAGGTCGTCCACCCGCCGGACCCCGAGCAGCTGCATCGTGCGGATCATCTCCGTGCGCAGGATGTCCACGCAGCGCTGCACGCCGCGCTCGCCGCCCGCCATCAGGCCGTACAGGAACGCGCGGCCGATCAGCACCGCGTTCGCGCCGCGGGCGAGCGCGGCCACGATGTCGCCGCCGGACAGGATGCCGGTGTCGACCCAGACCTCGGCGCTGTCCTGGATCTCGTCCAGCGTCGCGGGCAGCAGCTCGATCGGCGTCGGCGCACGGTCGAGCTGGCGGCCGCCGTGGTTGGACAGCAGCACCGCGTCCGCGCCGTGTTTCACCACGTCGCGGGCGTCGTCGACGTTCTGCACGCCCTTGATCACCAGCTTCCCCGGCCAGGTCTGGCGCACCCAGTCGAGGTCGTCGAAGTTCAGCGTCGGGTCGAACAGCTTGTCCAGCAGTTCCGCGACGGTGCCGCCGAAGCGGTTGAGCGACGCGAAGTTCAGCGGCTCGGTGGTCAGCATGTTGAACCACCACGCCGGGTGCGTCGCGCCGTCCACGAACGTCTTCAGCGTGATCGCGGGCGGGATGGTGAGCCCGTTGCGGACGTCGCGCAGCCGCTGGCCGGCCACCGGGGTGTCGACGGTCAGCAGGAGCGTGTCGTACCCGCTCTCCCACGCGCGATTCATCAGATCTTCGCCCGCGCCGTGGTCGCGCCACACATACAGCTGGAACCACTTGCGCGCGTCCGGGGCGGCCGCCGCGAGGTCCTCGATCGACGTGGTGCCCATCGTCGAGAGCGCCATCGGCATGTCGTTGCGCTGCGCCACGCGGGCCACCGCGCGCTCGCCCTCGGTCTGCATCATCCGCGTGAACCCGGTGGGCGCGAACGCGAACGGCAGCGCCGAGCGCTTCCCGAGGATCTCCCTGCTGGTGTCCACATCGGACACTCCGCGCAGCACGTTGGGCCGGAATTCCACGCGGCGGTAGGCCTGCCGGGCGCGGCGGAGACTGTCCTCGAGCTCGGCCGCGCCGTCGGTGTAGTCGAACGCCGCGCGCGGGGTGCGTTTGCGCGCGAGCATCCGCAGATCGGCGATCGTGTGCGCGCCGGCGAGGCGCCGATCGGTCGGGTTCAGCACGATCGGCTTCGGCCGCAGGATCTCTTTGAGCTCGCTGGGCCGGGGCAGGCGACGCTGGGTCACGCTCGACCACCTTTCGTCAGGCATCCGGATACATCCGATGTCTACCTTAAGGCAGAGGCCCCTCCCGGACACTGTCCCGGAGGGGCCCCTGGCGTTCAGGCAACGGTCACGCGCTGCCGGAGTCGGACGTCTGCGGCCCGGCGGCCGCCACGTCGTCGAGCCGGTAGCGGCGCGCCGCCTCGGCGACCTTCGCCTGGTCGAACTCGCCGCGCTTGGCGAGCGCGGACAGCGCGCCGACGGTGATCGACTCGGCGTCCACCAGGAACTTGCGCCGCGCGGCCGGGCGGGTGTCGGAGAAACCGAACCCGTCGGTGCCGAGCGTGAGCATGTCGGCGGGCACCCACGGGCGGATCATGTCCGGCACCGCGCGCATCCAGTCCGACACCGCCACGACCGGGCCGGAAACCTCGCCCAGCTTCTGCGTGACGTACGGAACCCGCGGCGTCGCGTCCGGGTGCAGCAGGTTCTCGTGGTCGATCTCGACCGCTTCGCGGCGCAGCTCGCCCCACGACGTCGCCGACCACACCGCGGCCCGCACGCCCCACTCCTCGGCCAGCATCTTCTGCGCCTTCAGCGCGTCCGGCATCGTGACGCCGGAGACGAGCACCTGGACCTCCGGCCCGTCGCCCGCAGGGGCGTCGGAGTACCGGTAGAGGCCCTTGAGGACGCCCTCGACGTCCAGGTTCTCCGGCTCGGCCGGCTGCTGGTAGGGCTCGTTGTAGATGGTGATGTAGTAGAAGATGTTCTCGCCGTTGCCGTCCGGGCCGGTCTCGCCGTACATCCGGCGCAGGCCGTCCTTGACGATGTGGGCGATCTCGAACGAGTACGCCGGGTCGTACGCCACCACGGCCGGGTTCGTCGCCGCCAGCAGCAGCGAGTGCCCGTCCGCGTGCTGCAGGCCCTCGCCGGTCAGCGTGGTGCGGCCCGCGGTGGCGCCCAGCACGAAGCCGCGGGCCATCTGGTCCGCCGCCGCGTACAGGCCGTCGCCGGTGCGCTGGAACCCGAACATCGAGTAGAAGATGTAGATCGGGATCATCGGCTCGCCGTGCGTCGCGTAGGACGTGCCGACGGCGGTGAACGACGCGGTGGAACCCGCCTCGTTGATGCCCTCGTGCAGCAGCTGGCCCTTCTCGGACTCCTTGTACGCCAGCATCAGGCTCGCGTCGACCGAGGTGTAGGTCTGGCCGTGCGGGTTGTAGATCTTGGCGGTCGGGAACATCGAGTCGAGGCCGAACGTGCGCGCCTCGTCCGGGATGATCGGGACGATCCGCTTGCCGATCTCCGAGTCCTTCGCCAGCTCGCGGATGAGCCGGACGATCGCCATCGTGGTGGCGACCTCCTGCTTGCCCGAGCCCTTGCGGACGCCCTCGTAGACCTTGTCGCCGGGCAGCACGAGCGCCTTGGCGGTCTTCGGGCGGCGTTCCGGCAGGTACCCGCCCAGCGCCTTGCGGCGGCCGCGCATGTACTCGATCTCCGGCGAATCCGGGCCGGGGTGGAAGTACGGCGGCAGCTTCGGGTTCTTCTCGAGCTCCTCGTCGCTGATCGGGATCCGCTGCGCGTCCCGGAACAGCTTCAGGTCGTCGAGGGTGAGCTTCTTCATCTGGTGCGTGGCGTTGCGGCCCTCGAACGACGGGCCGAGGCCGTAGCCCTTGATGGTGTGGGCCAGGATCACCGTCGGCTGGCCGTGGTGCTCCATGGCCGCCTTGTACGCCGCGTACACCTTGCGGTAGTCGTGCCCGCCGCGCTTGAGGTTCCAGACGTCGGCGTCGGAGAGGTCCTTGACCAGTTCCTTCGTCCGCGGGTCGCGGCCGAAGAAGTGCTCGCGGACGAAGGCGCCGTCGTTGGCCTTGTACGTCTGGTAGTCGCCGTCCGGCGTGACGTTCATCAGGTTGACCAGCGCGCCGTCGCGGTCGGCCGAGAGCAGCGAGTCCCACTCGCGGCCCCAGATGACCTTGATCACGTTCCAGCCCGCGCCGCGGAAGTAGGACTCCAGCTCCTGGATGATCTTGCCGTTGCCGCGCACCGGCCCGTCGAGCCGCTGCAGGTTGCAGTTGATCACGAAGGTCAGGTTGTCCAGGCCCTCGCCCGCGGCCACGTGGATCAGGCCGCGCGATTCGGCCTCGTCCATCTCGCCGTCGCCGAGGAACGCCCAGACGTGCTGGTCGGAGGTGTCCTTGAGGCCGCGGTCGCGCAGGTAGCGGTTGAACCGCGCCTGGTAGATCGCGTTCATCGGGCCGAGGCCCATCGACACCGTCGGGTTCTCCCAGAACTCCGGCATCAGCCGCGGGTGCGGGTACGACGGGAGGCCGCCGCCCTCGCCCGCGTGGCTGAACTCCTGGCGGAACCCGTCGAGCTGCTGCTCGGAAAGGCGGCCCTCGAGGAACGCGCGGGCGTACATGCCGGGGGAGGCGTGGCCCTGGAAGAAGACCTGGTCGCCGCCGCCGGAGTGGTCCTTGCCGCGGAAGAAGTGGTTGAAGCCGACCTCGTACAGCGCCGCCGACGAGGCGTAGGTGGAGATGTGGCCGCCGACGCCGACGCCCGGCCGCTGCGCGCGGTGCACCATGATCGCCGCGTTCCAGCGGATGTAGCGGCGGTAGCGGCGCTCGATCTCCTCGTCACCGGGGAACCACGGTTCGTTCTCGGTGGGGATCGTGTTCACGTAGTCGGTCGACGTGAGCGCCGGGACGCCGACGTTGCGCTCCCGGGCGCGCTCGAGGATGCGCAGCATCAGGTACCTGGCCCGCTGCTGGCCCCCTCGGGCCAGCGCCTCGTCGAAGGAGTCCAGCCATTCGCTGGTCTCTTCCGGGTCGATGTCGGGAAGGTGCGCCGCGAGTCCGTCACGGATGACGCGTACGCGAGCCGGGGTCTCCTTGCCGGAGGCGCCGTCGTTCTGCGGGGCCAAGGGGTCTCCTTGTAGCTGGTTGTAGCCGTTGTAGCTGGTGGGCGGGAGTGTTCGCCGACGTCCATGGTCGTCCCGGTTGGGGTTCCCGTCACCTGTACTGCCCGGTAACATCGGCCGCCCGAGTGTCGCCACTCCCCGCGCACGGTGTATCGCGCGCGCGTTTTCTCTCCTCCACCCTAAAGGAGGCTCCCGGGGAGAGCTTCGCAGTGGTGGGGTACTGAGTGCCACCCGGAGTCGGGCGAGCGGGTGGTAAGCCCCTACGCTGCAGACACGACTTGCCAAAGATCCGGTGTGGACGGTTGCGCGCAGCGCCGCGTCAGTGTTCGCTGTTCGACAACCGTGTATCCGAGTGCGGCGGACCTACTGCCGCGCTCCGTCGTAGTTGGAGGAGTGGAAGCAGTGGTCGCCGCGGGAGACGCAGGCAGTGCCGGCGTCGCCGAAAGCCTTGGCATCAAGCCGGACATGGTGGTCCAGGAGATCGGCTGGGACGAGGACGTCGACGACGACGTTCGCGCGGCGATCGAGGAAACGATCGGCGGTGAGCTCCTCGACGAGGACGCCCAGGAGGTCATCGACGTCGTGCTGCTGTGGTGGCGCGACAACGACGGAGACCTCGGGGACGCGCTGGTAGACGCGCGCGGCCCGCTGGAGGAGGACGGCGTGATCTGGGTGCTGACCCCGAAGACCGGGCAGCCCGGGCACGTCGAGCCCAGCGACATCGCCGAGGCGGTGCCCCAGGTCGGGCTCGCCCAGACGGCGAACATCAGCGTGGGCCCCGGCTGGCTGGGCACCCGGCTGGTGTCGCCGAAGTCCTCGAAGGCCAAGCAGCGCTGACGCCGCGATAGGGTGGGCGGCACGCTCGTGTTCGCTCTGGAGAGGAATCGCCGGTATGGCCGTCGAGGTCGGTTCGCAGGCCCCTGACTTCACGCTCAACGACTACAACAAGCAGCCGGTCACGCTGTCGCAGTTCAAGGGCGACAAGCCGGTCCTGCTGGTGTTCTACCCGTTCGCCTTCAGCGGGATCTGCACCGGCGAGCTGTGCCAGCTGCGCGACGAGTTCGGCGACTACGACGGCAAGGGCGTCCAGGTGCTGGGCGTCTCCGTCGACACGCCGTTCTCGCTCAAGGCGTGGGCCGAGGTCGAGGGCTACCAGTTCCCGCTGCTGTCGGACTTCTGGCCGCACGGCGAGGTGGCGCAGAAGTACGGCGTCTTCAACGACCAGGCGGGGCTCGCCGTGCGCGGCACCTTCCTGATCGACACCGAAGGCGTGGTCCGCTTCGCCGAGGTCAACGCGCCCGGCGAGGCGCGCGACCAGGCTGGGTGGAAGAAGGCCGTCGAGGAACTGACTGCCTGATTTCCTGTTTCTTGTTTCGCTCGCCGGGGCGGGTTCTCCCGCTCCGGAGTGCGGGCGCATAGCTCAGCGGAAGAGCACTCGGTTTACACCCGAGCGGTCGCAGGTTCGAACCCTGCTGCGCCCACCACGATCGGCCTGACCCCATCCGGTGAAGTCTTCACTGGATGGGGTTCGTCGTTTCGCCGTCCAGATTGCCTCTGGCGTCCCAAGCCGTAGTCCGGGAGTCTAAAGCGCGTGGAGCGTGCTTTCCTCCTCTGCGACACTTGTCGGCGTCGTCTCGTGCCTAACTCGACGCCGTGACCGCGGTGTTCGCCGGGCCGGGCTTCACCGGCTATCTGCATGACGTGTCACGCGTGGAGCTGAAGGCGTCGACTTCGCAGGCTCCTTCGGCTTCGCCAGCAGCGCCTTCGGCAGCACAACCATGCCAAGCTGCCGCAGAATGCCCAGCGGCGAGCCCGAACCCGGGTTGACGACCAGCACTGTCGCTCACCTCGCCGACCCCAGCTGTGTCGTCTGTCTCGGCAGTCGGTGCAGGGCAGTCTGAGTGTTCAGCCAGCTGTAGGCAGCCGCTGCGCCGCGTCAGCAACCGGTCGCGGCGGCTGGAGAGCAGGCCCTGGCATCCGGTGACTGGTACTGAGCGAAGGCACCGTTCAAGCCTTGCCTTAGCCGGGTGAGCTGAGAACACCGTTCGGCCTGATGATGATCACCGATTGGCCAGAAGTCAGATCCCATGCCAATCGTGTACGGCCAAAAGAGTGAAACTATGTATGCGTACAACCGTGCTGTAACAGGTCGTAACAGTTGGAAGCCATCGATCGACCATCTATGTCGAAACGTCGTCCGCGATTGGATCCTTGCATGGAGGGGCAATGGGCACAGGTTCGACTGCCAAAGTCTGGCGCAAGGGTAGCCCGTGGATCATTTGCGCTGTTCTCTCCGTTTTGGTTTTTCTATTTCTTGCGGTCGGAGTTGTTGACTTTCCTCAATCATCTTTGATCAAGAGTGGTCTTGTGGTACTCGGTGCTGTCTGGTTGTTGGTTCACATATTCTCTCGGTTTGTGGTTAGGCCGGACAAGGGTGCGGCTCTCGGCCCGGCAAGGCCCAGGTCGCCAACTCTGAGGCAGATCGAGCAGGATGAAATGGACGTATATCGTCGATACGACAAGTCTTCTCTTGCTTACTTTGTCAAGCTTCTGCTCGGCTTGCCGGTCTTTTTGCAGCGGGTGAACGAATTTGCTCAGTATCAAGAGCGATCGGTGCACATGCGCACCACCTTGACGTTCCGGGTTGACCGTCTCATGGCTGACGACGGTTCATCACCCTCAGTCGAAAGTCGATCGAGTTCGGGTGCTCTTTTGGTTCCGCTTGTCATCACTAAGCGCGGAAACCTGTTTGACAATTTGAATGTTACCGATTCTAGCGGTGTTATGGTTCCAACTCTATCTCAACGAGAGTCTAGAGGCCTGCTTGCTGCGACACTCAAATCCATGTTTGCCATGGCAGTTTTGGAAAGCAGGCGGGCCAGTGGTTCGGCGGACTTGTTCTCAATGCAGCCACGCGATCAAAACATAATGTGGAACTTGATTCAACATGTTATCTGTCACGGTGAAAAGCTTACCGGACAAGCGCGGGCGCATATCGCTGAACAGGTTGACTGTATTGAGCTTCTGAGTCAAGATATACCATCCAGTTGGAAGTTGAGCATTAGAGCGTTCTGCGAGACGTTTGCCGAGTATTATGTTATCGCGGCCGCCCCCGAGTTGCCTGGCAGTCAGGCGCTGTTTCTGACTTATGAGCACGATATACCCGGGCAGAACTTCCTGGACAGCCCATACAGGCGCTTGCGTGCCCGTTTTGGCCTTCGTCCCCACTCGATCGATGTCAGCTTGACGCGCGTATTGCAGTCCGATAGTTATCACTTTCAGTGCCCAGCTCCCGAAGGTCAGTATATTTTTGATCACCACATCGGTGTCGAAGGAACTGATAAATGGCTTTGTCAGGACGACTTTATTATCGGAAAAGAGCAGCAGTACGTGCGCATGTATCACCAGTCTGGTCGACCAACGGCGCACCTGTATGTGCGCACTCAAGGCGATGCGCAGCCGAGTCGGAATCAAGATTTTAAAACGCGCGTTGATTTCCGGGAGATACCGCCAGGAGCGCTCGGTGTGTCGACAATCCTGTCGATGGTCTCGGCGTTTATTCAGATTTTTATATTGCTGACACATGTCGGGCTTCAAACGGGTCAGCATGGAAGTACTGACGTCACGGCATTCTTGCTTGCCGCACCTGCCTTCGTCGCAATAATGCTGGGCGGGACTGTTAATCCGATGAGTGTCGCGGGCTCTTCGTTGAGCACGTACTTCGGCATGGTTTCGATAATGATGCTATCCCTATGTTCGGCTCTTGCATACGTTTGGGTTAATAGTGGCGGCAAGGACGGCCAGTTTCATTTGACTCTGCTCGATGGGCATGCGAGCCTGCATCTGAGCTACATTTGGACGCCGATTGCCTTGTTGAGCGCAGTCTTGGCGATATATCTAATGCAGAAGACCTATCATGAGATTAAATATTATTTAAGTCTAACCCGTTAGTGGTGGAAAGTTTCGAGTTGCCTGTCTGGCGGTAGGGGTGGTAAAATATGACAACTATTAACAGTGCGTCAGGAAGTCGCGTGAAGAAGCAACCGGAGAGTGACTGGGGCGCGGGAGCGCTCATTATTCGCAGGCCGGAGGCGGGTGACTCCGTGTTGGCGCGCCTGAATGTGCTGAAGACGGTGGCGCAAGCTGCACTTGTCGATCAGGTCATCGATCATCTTCAGGACCAAGAGGCGATCCCCTCATCCTTCCAAGCAAACGACGTGCCGGATTAGGCGTGTACTTGACTGTTCGCGAGTCGTCGAGGTAGGTGCGTGCGGCTTCTTTCATGGATCGTCCAAGTAGATCCTGAAGCGAGATGGCGAGTAGCTCCGGTGGGCGGTTTGCTCGTTTGTCATCTTGAGGCGGCTCCGAAGGGCCTCTGACGGGCAGTCGGCACAGCTCGCTATACGTAAGTTGTTCGCCGCCGCGCTCCAGGAGTCCGGCGGCGAAGCTGCCTGGTCTTCAGGACGGTGACCTCGCGGTAACGAACGTCGCAACTTCGGCAGGGTGCTTCCAGGTCTCGTGCCGGTCGCCTGTCCGCTGCTGCGCCGTCTGCAGCGGAGAGCGCGTGGCGATCTCCTGGCGTACCGCGGCCGAGGTTTCCTGTGCTTCGAAACCTCTTCAAGTTAGGGCGGTGCCCGCCCGGTGGAGAAGCCAGGTGATGGCCTGAAGCGGCGGTTCGCGGCGAACACCCGTATTGCTTTCCCTGCAGCCTGACTCGCGTCCCGCCTGGAGACAAGAGAAGACCCCCTGGGCCGGGTTCCCCCATCAATCCCGGCCCAGGAGGCCTTCCCTTTTCCTCCCCCGGCCCCGTCGGGCCTGCCCCCTCGACAGGCCCGGCCGCAGCGCACTCCGCGGGTGTACGCGAGACAGGAGGCGGCTTCGGCGGTGCTGGATACTGCGCCAAACGGGTGATCTCCGCCTAGCGCGCGAGCGCGGCGACCTCACTCGTCAGCCGGTCGATTTCCTCCTCGGTGTTGTAGTAGTGCACCGACGCGCGCACCAGGTCCGGCAGGCGGCGGGCGGCGAAGTCGTACTGCGCCGACGACGGGTGCGCGACGCTCGTGTTGATCTTCGCCGCGTTCAGGCGGTCCTTGATCTCGTCGGAAGGCAGCCCGTCGACGCTGAACGTCACGAGGCCGCACTTGCGCGCGCCGGCGTCGTGCACGGTGACTCGGTCCAGTTCGGCCAGGCGGGTGCGCAGGGTCGCGGCCAAAGCGGTGACCCGCTCTTCGATCGCGGGCAGGCCCCATTCCAGCGCGTAGTCCACGGCCGCGCCGAGGCCGAGCACGGCGGCGAAATCGCGTTCCCACACTTCGAAGCGCTTCGCGGTCGGGTCGACCACGTATTCGGCAGGGGAGGTCCACTTGGCCGAGTGCAGGTCGAGCATCGCCGGCTCGAGGCGGTCGCGCAGGCGCGGGTGCACGTACAGGAAGCCGGTGCCGCGCGGGCCGCGCAGATATTTGCGGCCGGTGGTGGTCAGTGCGTCGCAGCCGATTCGTTCGACGTCGAGGTCCAGCTGGCCGGCTGACTGGCAGGCGTCGAGCAGGAACGGGATGCCTGCCTCGCGCGCGACGGCGCCGATTTCCTCGGCAGGGTTCACCAAGCCGCCCTGAGTCGGCACGTGGGTCACCGCGATGAGCTTCACGTCGGAGTCGATGCGGCGGCGCAGGTCGTCGACGTCGAGCTGGCCGGTTTCGTCGTTGTTCACGACCTCCACGGTCGCTCCGGTGCGGCGGGCGATCTGCAGGTAGGCGATGGCGTTGCTGGCGTATTCGGCGCTCGCGGTGAGGATCCGGTCGCCCGGTCCGAACGGCAGCGCGTAGAAGATCGCTTGCCACGAGCGGGTCGCGTTGTCGCTGAGCGCGATGTCTTCGGGAGCGGAGTTGAGCAGCCGCGCGACCGAGGTGTACACGCCGTCGAGGCGGTCTTTGGCCTCTTCGGCCGCTTCGTAGCCGCCGAGCAGGGATTCGGTGCGCAGGTAGTCGATCACGGTGTCGGTGACGCGGGCGGGCGGGAGCGCGGAGCCGGCGTTGTTGAAGTGCGCGACTCCGACGCAGCCGGGCGTTTCGTACCTTGCGCGGTCGACATCGAAAGAGCGGGCCATATGAACTGAATACAGTACGGCCGATCTGTGTGCAATACTTCATCGCATGGTCAAGAGACTTATGCGCGGTGAACTTATCGAGGAGATCACCGCGCGCGTCCTCGACGGACGGTTTCCCGCAGACACCCGGATCAACGAAGTCCGCCTGGCGAACGAGCTCGGCGTGTCCCGGACGCCGTTGCGCGAGGCGCTGATCGGCCTCGCCGACCGCGGCCTCCTCGTCGCCGCGCCGGGCCGCGGATTCCTCGTCGCGCCGTTCGACCCGCAGGAAGCCCGCCGGCTGTACCCGCTGGTCGCCGAGCTGGAAGCACTCGCGCTGCGCTGGACGTCGCCGCTCGAACTCGCCTCGCTCCCGGACGCGCTCGACCGGATTTCCGACGAGATAGCCGATTCCTGCGACCTGCCCGCGGCCGACGACCGCTGGCACGCGCTGCTCACGTCCCGCTGCGACAACCCGCATCTGCTGCGCTTGATAGAGCAGACAAAGCCGTTGCTCAAACGCTACGAGACGGCATACTTCGGCGGTCGGGACCGAGCGGCGGAGAGCGTGGCCGAGCACCGCGAGATCGCGGCGGCACTGCGGGCGGACGACCTGCCCGGCGCGTCCGCGCTGCTCGTCCGGAACTGGGTGAAAGCGTTGGCGTACTTGAAAGGGAGCTGATCCGGTGCGGGTTTTCGCGCATCTCTCCGACATCCACCTCGACGGCGGCGATCGCGCCGACGCACGAGCCGTCGCGGTGACCCGGTACCTGCGAAACCTCGAAGAGCCGGTCGACGCCGTCTTCGTCACCGGCGACCTCGCCGATCACGGCCGGCCCGAGGAGTACCGTCGCGCGGCCGAATTGCTCAACCTTCCGGTGCCGGTGGTGTCCTGCCCCGGCAACCACGACGTCCGCGCGCAGTTTCGCGAGGCGCTGCTGGGAGAACCGGCCAGCGACGCACCGGTGAACTCCGCGACCAAGGTGGCCGAAGTGCTGCTCGTGTCGTGCGATTCGACGATCCCGGGCAAGGGCGCCGGGTACCTCGCCGACGAGACGCTGGCCTGGCTGGACGACACGCTCGCCGCTCACGACGGCCCGTCGTTCGTCGCCTTCCACCACCCGCCGCTCGATGTCGGAGTACCGCTGGTGGACGCGATCCGCCAGACCGGCGAAGACCGGCTCGCCGCCGTGCTGAAGCGGCATCCCGGCGTCGCGGCGCTGCTCTGCGGACACGTGCACACCGGCGCGGCGACCGAGTTCGCGGGCGTTCCGGTGCGCGTCGCGCCGGGCGTGGTGTCCGGATCACTGCTGCCGGTGGAACCCGGCGCGGGGCGCGGCTGGGACGAGGGCGGGCCGCTGGACTTCGACAGCCCGCCGTCGCTGCTGCTGCACGTGCTGCACGACGACGGCAGGCTGACGACGCATCAGCGCGCGGTCATTCAGTAACGGTCACCGGGTAAAGACCGGCAGCGTCACCCGGGACGGCCGGGTCTCGTCGTGGAACACCTCGAACCGGTTCGGCGCGCTGCGCACCGCGGACGAAACCCGTTCTCCCGTACCGTGATTGCGCGCGAAGCGGGGGAACGCGCCGCCCGCGACCTGCACGCGCAACCGGTGCCCGCGGCGGAAGCGGTACGCGGTCGGGTCGAGTTCCACCTCGGCCCGCACCACGCCGTCGGCATCGGCTTCCGGCGAGCCGGGACGCAGCCGCAGGATGCCGTCGGTGACGTTGCGCGAGATGCCGCCGGGGTCGACGTCGCACAGCCGCACATACACGTCGGCGTCGGCCAGTTCGGTCCGCACGAACACGGTGGCGGACACGTCGCCGATCACGTCGACGTCGTGCACCAGTGGCTCGCCGGTGAACACCAGCACGTCGTCGCGCGCCTCGGTCGCGGAATTGTCGCGCTGCTTGGTCTTTCCCATCAGCAGCGGCCCGCCGACGGCCGGGGTCGGGTCCGCCGGGTCGTAGGTGAACGGCGTGGGCAAGGCCTCGCCGGGCACCGTCTCGCCGAGGCCGCCGACCGGGCGCAGATGGGCGTGCGTGGGCTCGGAAGCGGGCGGCCAGTGGTCGAAATCGAGCCAGGCGGACGCCTGCTGCAGGAAGATCCGCACGGGGGAGCGCTGCAGCTGCGTGCGGTCGTCGGCGAGGTGCGCGCGCAGGAAGCCGAGCTGGTCCTGGATCAGCACGCGGAAGCTCGCCGGCTCGCCGTGCGACCACGGCCCGACGGTGATCCGCGGCGACCGCCCGGCGTCCTGCAGCGTGCGGAAGTCCCGCAGTTGCGCGCGGACGAACAGGTCGTACCAGCCGGTGACCATGCTGACCGGCACCTCGAGCTTCGCGACTTCCGCGCTGTGGTCCGACATCGCCCAGAAGTCGTCGTCCGGGTCCGCGTGCTCGGTGACGTCCTGCAGGAACTGCACCGGCTTGCCGATCGCCACCACGTCCGCGCCCGCGATCGGCAGATACGCCATCGCGTTGCGCGTGCGCCGCGTCTGCAGCGGGTTCGGCAGCGCGGCGAACCGTTCCTCCTGTTTGCCGATCATGGCCGACCAGGACACCATGTTGTCCGCCGCCAGGACCCCGCCCGGGTAGAACGTGCTGACGAATTCCGAGGCGGTGATTCCCAGGCACATGGCTTCCAGCGGCGGGTCCAGGTACGGGCCGATCGCCCACTGGGTGTGGCCGAGGTAGCTGGCGCCCGCCATGGCGATCCGTCCGTCGCACCAGGGTTGCTCGCGCAGCCATTCGGCGGTGGCGATCCCGTCTTCGCGTTCGTGGTGGAACGGGCGGAACTGGCCTTCTGAGCCGAAGGTGCCTCGGGTGCTTTGGAGGACTGTTTGGAGGCCGTGCCTCGCGAACGTTTCGCCGAACAGCTTGGCGAGGGGGCCGGTGCGGCCGTAGGGGGTGCGGATCAGGACTACTGGGCCGGTCGTCAGGCCGGGCGGGGCATAGCGGTCGGCCAGGAGGTGCGCGCCGTCGTGCATGGGGACGCGGAGGCCTTTGGCGGCGGTCGGCGCCGGGCCTTCGGCGGCGGGAAGCCCGAGCAGCCGGTCGACGATTCGGTTCAGCACGTAATCGAACGTACGCGAGTTGTTAGGGGTTCGCTCCTGCTGAAGAGGGGCGTGGAACTAGGCGGCCAGCGCGTCCGTCACTCGAAGGGCGGGATCGCTGAAGGGAGCAAGCACCTCTGCGTCGACGCCCGCTCGTGCCAGTGCGGCCGCGAGCACCGCAGGCCTGGCACGGTCGCCGCCGTCCGCGATCTTCAGTGCTACCGCGGTTCCGTCGGGAAGCGCGGCGAGCTGCACGGCCTCGAAACCGTCCTTCGCGATGAGCCCGGGCACGGTTTGCATGAGCCGGGTGACGTCGCGTCGGCTTCCCGCCACTAGATCCGGATGCTGCCGGATTCCGTTGGCCACCAAGGACTCCGGCGAACCGTCGGGTGCGGTCGCGATCCGCGAAGCAGCCCGCGCCAACCCCCGCAGCGAGAGCGCGAACAGTGGCGCACCGCAGCCGTCCGTGGCGACTCGCGGCACGGTCTCCCCGGTCAGATCCTCGACGGTTTCCCGGATCGTGCGCTGCAGCGGATGCGCCGGATCGAGGTAACCCTCGACGTCCCAGCGCTGCTCCCCGCAGACGGCCAGCATCGCCGCGTGCTTGCCGGAGCAGTTGTGTGCCAGGCGTGACGGCTTCCGGCCCTCTGCGATCCACGCGTCTCGCTCGACTGGGTCGTACGGCAGGTCAGCCGGGTTGCCCAGATCAGCTTCAGCGAAGCCGTAGCTGGTCAGGACGGCGGCGGCCGCTTCGAGGTGTCGCGGTTCGCCGGAGTGGCTGGCTGCGGCGATCGCGAACCCGCGCGGATCCAGGCGCAGTCCGAGCCGGGCCATGGCGGCGGCTTGCAACGGCTTCGCGGTTGAGCGCGGGTACATCGCGACGTCGGGGTCGCCTGCCTCGAACAGGGTCGAACCGTCGGGAGCGAGCACGACGACCGAACCGTGGTGTACGCCTTCGACCATGCCGTCGCGCAGAAGGTGGACCAAAGGGACGTGCCGCGGGTCGCGTTCCTGGGGGATCACGACGCTTCTGCCTTGTCGAACGCGCTCATGTCGATCCGCTTGCGCACGACGAACCAGCCGACCACGAGCGCGACGACGATCACCGGCAGCGCCATCAGGGTGATCCGGCCGGTCTTGTCGAAGCCCATCAGCACGACGACCGCGGCGAGGAACACGAGCGTCGCGATCTCGGTGTAGGGCGAGAACGGCAGCCGGAAGCGGGGACGGGTGACCTCGCCGCGCTTGGCTTTTCGCACGAACAGCAGGTGGCTGAGCACGATGATCGCCCAGGTGCCGAGGATGCCGACGGCGGCGAAGTTCAGCACGATTTCGAACGCGTCCTTCGGCACCACGTAGTTCAGCCCGACGCCGATCACGCACACCGAAGACGTGAGCAGGATCCCGCCGTAAGGCACCTGGTTGCGGTTCATCACGCCGGTGAACTTCGGCGCGGACCCGGCCAGCGACATCGAGCGCAGGATTCGCCCGGTCGAGTACAGACCCGAGTTGAGGCTCGACAGCGCGGCGGTCAGGACGACCAGGTTCATGATGCTGTCCGCATAGGGCACGCCCAGCTTCGCCAGCACCGTGACGAACGGGCTTTGATCGGCCGAGTAGGCGTTCCACGGCAGCAGCATCGCCAGCAGCACGACCGAACCGACGTAGAACACCGCGATCCGCCACATGATCGAGTTGATCGCCTTGGGCACGACCGCCTTCGGGTTCTCCGTCTCGCCCGCCGCGACGCCGACCAGCTCGCACGACGCGTAGGCGAACACGACGCCCTGCACGATCAGGATCATCGGCACGATGCCCGCCGGGAAAACGCCGCCGTGGTCGGCGATCAGCTGCGGGCCGGGCGCGTGGCCGTCGATCGGGTGCTGCGTCACCAGCAGGAAGATGCCGACGAGCAGGAACAGCACGAGCGCGGCGACCTTGACGATCGAGAACCAGAATTCCATCTCGCCGAAGAGCTTCACCGAGACGAGGTTCAGCGACAGCACGACCGCCAGCGCGATCAGCGCCAGCACCCACTGCGGGATCGGCGTGAAGAACGACCAGAAATGCGCGTACAGGGCGATGGCGGTGATGTCCGCGATGCCGGTGGTCGACCAGTTGAGGAAGTGCATCCAGCCCGCGATGTACGCGCCCTTCTCGCCCATGAACTCGCGCGCATAGGACACGAACGCGCCGGACGACGGGCGGTGCAGGATCAGCTCGCCCAGCGAGCGCACCACGAAGAACGCGAAGAGCCCGCAGACCGCGTACACGATCGCGAGCGCCGGACCGGCCTGTGCGAGCCGTCCGCCCGCGCCGAGGAACAGGCCGGTGCCGATCGCGCCGCCGATGGCGATCATGTTGATGTGCCGGGATTTCAGCGCCTTGCGGTATCCGGCGTCGCCCGCGTCGGCGGTGTCCGCCTCGGAAGTCGCGGGCAGGGTTTCTTCAGTCACGCGGTGGTACCTGTTTCTGCTTCGCCGGCGCGGGTCGGCCGGACGATCGTGGTCAGGGTCTTCTCGACGTGATCGAGATGCTCGGTCATCGCGGCCGCGGCCGCATCTTCTTCGCCTTCGGCGATCGCAGTGACGATGCGCCGGTGCTCGACGTTCGACTGCGTCCGCCGTCCGCCGAGCTGGTTCAGGAACGCCGACTGGCGGGCCAGCGCGTCGCGGATCTCTTCGATCACCTTCGCGAACACCGGATTGCCTGATGCCCGTGCGATCGTGACGTGAAACTGTGAGTCGAGCGCCACCCACGCGGTGTCCGAGGTCTCGGCGTCCATCCGGTCGACGAGATCGGCGAGGCGCGCGAGCTGGTCCGCGTCTCGGCGGCGCGCGGCGTATCCGGCCACCGGGACCTCGACGTGGCGGCGCACCTCGACCAGGTCGCGGGCCGAGTAATCGCCGAACGTAGGGTTCTCCGGCGGCCCGCTCGCGGTGACGAACGTGCCGCGGCCGGTGCGCGACACAGTCAGCCCGAGCGCCTGCAGCCCGCGCAGCGCCTCGCGCACGACCGAGCGGCTGACCTCGAACTGCCTGCCCAGCGCGGCTTCCGACGGCAGCTGGTCGCCGACCGCGTACTCCCCGCGTTCGATCGCCTCGCGCAGGTAGCCGAGCACGGCCTCCATCGCGCTGACGCGCCGGGGGAGCGGTCCGGCTGCCCGGCTGTCAGACAGGTTCACGCGTCGGATCGTCGGTTCCGGCCCGGCCGCTGTCAAGCGGTGCACCGGCCCCTTTCTCGGCGGTTGTGGCTTGGTTCACGCTCCCGAGTGACATTCGGCGGACCGGCTCCCGGCGGGTCCGGTTTTGTCGGTGCCGGGTGCGACTGTGTCCGGGTACGGGAGAGCGCACCGGTGATCACCACCGGGAACGCGTCCGGCGCGCCGCCCGGCGCGTCGGGGCCCGCGCCCGGCGGTTCGGAGGGAGGATGCCGGGGCGCTCTCCGAACTCGCGGCGGACTAGGGTGGGCAGCCCGGGCCCGCCGCGTCGACCGGAGCCGGGAAGCCGTCTGCCTAGGGGAGGTTTTCGCTGGTGTCGAACGATTCTTTCGTCCACCTGCACGTCCACACCGAGTATTCGATGCTGGACGGTGCGGCGAAGATCGGTCCCCTTTTCGCGGAGGCGGCCCGGTTGGGCATGCCCGCGGTGGGGATGACTGATCACGGGAACATGTACGGCGGGGACGAGTTTTTTCAGACGTCGAAGAAGCACGGGATCAAGCCGATCATCGGCATTGAGGCGTATGTGGCGCCGGAGTCGCGGTTTCACAAGAAGCCGGTGTTCTGGGGGCAGTCGAACCAGCGGGGTGCGGACGAGCTGGGCGAGGGCGGGGATGTGTCGGGTGCGGGTGCGTATACGCACATGACGATGCTGGCGGGGAACGCGACCGGGTTGCGGAATTTGTTCAAGCTGTCGTCGCTGGCGTCGATCCAGGGGTATTACCGGAAGCCGCGGATGGATCGGGAGCTGATCGCGGAGAACGCGTCGGGGATCATCGCGACGACGGGTTGTCCGTCGGGCGAGGTGCAGACGCGGTTGCGGCTGGGCCAGCGGGAGGCGGCGGTCCAGGCGGCGTCGGATTACAAGGACATTTTCGGCGCGGGGAATTTCTTCCTGGAGCTGATGGACCACGGGTTGC
>NZ_JBHRWI010000044.1:0-35532 GCF_042647905.1 Amycolatopsis halotolerans | reverse complement strand
AGAGCAGCCTAAGTTCCTGGCATTGGGAATCAGAGTCCCTCAGGGTTCCCCTCACGGACCTTTCCGGGGTCAGAGGTCGAGGACCGCCAGGCCATCGGCCACCACGACCCCGTCGTGCAGCACCGTTCGGTCCTTGCCCCGGTCCATCACCGCGCTCGTCGGGGTCTCGCCGTCCACCAGGACCAGGTCCGCGCGGTCGCCGACGGCCACCCCGGGCCGGTCGGCGACGCCCGCCAATCGCGGGACGTCGTGGCTCATGATCGACGCGCCGCCGATCGTCGCGACCGCGAGGGCCATCTCGATCAGCTCGTCGCGGCGGAAGCCGTGGGTGAAAGCCAGCTGCCAGGTGCGGTCGAGGAGGTCGCAGTTGCCGTACGGGCTCCAGTAGTCGCGCTGGCCGTCCTCCCCCAGCCCGACGCGCACGCCCGAGGCCGTCAGGTCCGCGAGCGACAACTGCCGGTCGACGGACGGCGCGACGGTCGCCATCGCGATGTCCAGCTCCGCGAACGTGTCGATCAGCCGGCGGCTCACCGCTTCCGAAACCGACCCCAGCTCGTACGCGTGCGACATGGTCACTTTGCCCCGCATGTCCAGCGCGCGGACCCGCTCGATCACCAGGTCGGTCGAAAACACGCCGAGATGCCCCGGTTCGTGCAGGTGGATGTCCACCTCGACGCCGTGCTTCTCGGCCAGCCCGAACACGACGTCCAAGTGCCCCTTGGGATCCTTGTCGAGCGAACACGGATCGATCCCGCCGACGACCGACGCGCCCGAACGCAGCGAGGCCTCCAGCACGTCCACCGTGCCCGGCTCGCGCAGGATCCCGGCCTGCGGAAACGCCATCACCTCGACGTCCGCGTGCCCGGCGAACCGCACCTTGGCCGCGAGGACCGCGTCGAGCTTCTCCAGCTGGCAGTCCACGTCGACCTGCGCGTAGGTGCGCACGCGGGTGGTGCCGTTCGCGATCATCCGCTCCAGCGTGCCCGCGACGCGCTCCGGCAGCGGGACTTCGGCGTCCCGCCAGTTCTCGCGGTCGTTCAGCATCATCGCCCACACCCCCGGCGCGCCGGTGTGCGGCCGGAACGGCAGCCCGATCCGCGTCGAGTCGAGGTGGACGTGCACGTCGCTGAACGACGGGAACAGCAACCGCCCGCGCCCCTCGACCACGTCCGGCCCAGGCGCCGCCGCCGGATCGTGCGGCCGGACCGCGGCGATCCGGCCGCCGGCCACCTCGACGTCGCTGCGCTGACCGCCCCAGGGACGGACGTCACGGATCAACACGGAGAGCACCTTTCTCAGCGGGAGCGCTTTGGTATACCAAGAGTACCGGATGTGGATTCCCGTGCGAGCGTGTCGGCCGCGTAAGCTCCCCAGCGAAGCCTGCCCGGGGGACGCCGATGAACGAGAATTCGCCGATAGCCGCGCGGTACCGCCTGGATCCGGACTGGGCATGGCTGACTTCCCCGGCCAGCGTCGCGCTCGACGGCGCCTTCACCTTCGTGCACCGGATGAGCGCGACCGACGTGTTCCGCGCCTTCGACATCGACCCCGGCTCGGCGCGCCTGATGACGGCAGAACAGGCACTCGGCGATCCCGTGCTGCGGACAGCCAGCTTCGACGAAGGCCCGCAATGGATTCGCGTAGCGGAGTCAGGCGACTGGACAGTCGCAGTCGAGTATTCCCAGCAGAAGACCCACGTCGACGGTGTCGCGAGCCACCTGGCTCGCGACACCGAGGTCGTCTTCGTCGCCGCGAATGAAGGCGAGCCCGCGGTAATCAACTACCTCTCGCACGGTGAATACGTCTTCGCCCTAGAGTGCGGCGCACCGTACGACACGCGCGGCGGCCGCCGCCCGCGCTTGTTCGACGAAGAGATGTCCGAGGCCGGTCTCTTTGATTTCATCCCGATCATGCCGATCGGCGATTGCGTGGTCGCGATGATGGCGATCCTGGGGCGGCACCTCGGATTCAGCCTGACTCCGGAGACTGTCAACGGACCGCTCCCCACCGCTTATCGCATGCACCTGTACACGCCGCCGAATCCGCCGCTCAGGGTCAACCCGCAAGCAGGCGCAGAAGCCGAGCAGTCTCCGAAGCCACCGCCGTCCTCCCCAGCCTGACGTACTTCCTCGGGTCCACCGCCTCCGGCTGCTCCGCCAGGAACTGCCGCACCGAGCGCGTGAACAGGCCGTTCAGGTGCGTTGAGATATTGATCTTGGTCATCCCGCTCACCACCGCACCGCGCAGTTCTTCGTCGGACAGGCCGGACGAGCCGTGCAATACCAGCGGGACCGGGACGGCGTCTCGCAATCGGGTCACCAGCGAGCGGTCCACTTGAGCGGTCCGCTCCACCATCGCGTGGGACGTGCCGACAGCCACCGCCAGCGCGTCGACTCCGGTCGCGGCCACGAAGTCCGCTGCTTCGGCCGGGTCGGTGCGGGCACCGGGGGCGTGTACGCCGTCCTTGCCGCCTACCTCGCCTAGTTCCGCTTCCACTGCCACGCCCGCGTCGTGGCACAGGTCGGCGATTTCGCGGGTCGTGCGCAGGTTTTCCGCGTAGGGCAGTCGCGAGCCGTCGTACATCACGCTGTCGACGCCCAGTGCGATGCCTTCGCGGATCAACTCGGGGTCTTCGATGTGGTCCAGGTGCACCAGCATGTCCACAGACGCGCGGCGGGCGATTGCCAACGACGCCACGGTGATCGGGGCCAGGCCGCCGTGGTAGCGGACGCAGTTCTCGCTGATTTGGAGCACCACCGGCAATCCGGCTTGTTCCGCGCCGTCGGCGATGGCCTCGGCGTGTTCCAGCATGATCACGTTGAACGCGCCCACGGCGGCGCCGCGCGCACGGGCGGCGGCCAGCAGCCGGGGCAGGTCGGGGCGGGTGATCATGCGGGGGCTCCGTTCAGGAATCGGCGGTAGGCGGGCAGATCGACCTCTCCCGCGACTGGGCGGAGGACGGCTGCGGCGCCCAGTGCGGCGGCAGTGCGCAGGGCTTCGATCAGGGGACGACCGGCGGCGAGGGCGGCGGCCAGTCCGGCGGTTGCGGCGTCTCCGGCACCGGTGGGGTTGCCGTGCACGCCGGGGATGGCGGGGACGGTGAAGACACCGCCCGGGGTGTAGGCAGCGATTCCGTCGGCCCCGCGCGAAACGACGGCCAACTCCGCGCCAAGGCGGAGAAGCGTTCCCGCGCCGGAAGCCTCGTCGGCCGTAGAAGTTGCGTCGAGCAGCTCAGCCCGGTTCGGCTTCACGACAGCACCGGCCCGCGCAGCGGCCAGCAGAGCTGGACCAGATGCGTCGACCAGTGTCCGTACCCCGGCTTTCCGGGCGATGCGGACCCACTCCGCGACCAGGTCCGGCGAGGCGCCGCGCGGCAGGGAGCCGGAAACCGCCAGGAATCCGGCATCAGACAAGCACGCGGCCAGGCACCTGCCGAAAGCCGTCCATTCCGCTTCGGACACTTCCGGGCCGGGTTCCGTATAGACAGTGGGGTGACCGTCCCCGGTCACCGTCACGGTGGTGCGGTTCTCGCCGGAAATCGGGACGGCGTCGAACGGGACGTCCAAGGCAGAACCGAGCCACCGGCCCGCGTCCCCGCCCAACGGGAGCACCGCCTTGACCGGGACGTCCAGTGCGGCCAGCACCCGGGCGACGTTCACGCCCTTGCCGCCTGGGCGTCGCCGCACCTCCAGCACCCGGTTCGTGTCGCCGGGCGTATGGGTGCCGACCCGGTAGGTGACGTCGATGGCCGGGTTCGGCGTCACGGCGACGATCATCAGGCGAGGATGACCGAGCGCGTCAGCGAACGCGGGCGGTCGGGGTCAAGGCCGCGCCGGGCGGCCAGCGCGACGGCGAAGCGTTGCGCGACCACGAGTGCGGCCAGCGGGTCCAGGTCGTGGTGCACGAATCGCGCGCCGGTGCGGGCGACCTCGTCCGCGAGTCCGGCGGGGGGCTCGCCTAGCGACCAGACGAGACGGCCTGGCTGAGCGATCGCGATCGGGCCGTGGCGGTAGTCCATGGCGGGATAGGACTCGGCCCAGAACTGTGCCGCCTCGCGGGTTTTCAGCGCTGCCTCGCAGGCCAGGCCGACGGCGGGGCCGCGGCCGACGAAGGTGACCTGTTCGGCGTCGAGCAGGTCGTCGACCGGTTGGGCCAACGCGTCAGCGCAGGCCGCGGCGAGCTGGTCGATGTCGTCGCCCAGGCCCGCGCGCAGCAGCGCGAGTGCGGTGGTGGCGAACCGCGTTTGCACGACGGATTGTTCGTCGGCGAAGGAAAGCTCGACGACCTCGTCCGCGAGTGCGGCAGCGGGGCTGTCGCCGACCGCGGTGATCAGCACGGTGCGCTGCGCGGGCAGGGCGGTGAGCAGGTCGATGATCTCGGTCGTGGTGCCGGAGCGGGAGATCGCCACGACGCGGTCGTATTCGCGCGACGCCGGATACTCCGAGCCGGCGAAGGCGTCGGTGATCCCGTGGCCGCGTTGTTCGCGGGCGACGGCGTAGCTCATCGCGATGAACCAGCTGGTGCCGCAGCCGACGACCGCCACTCGTTCGCCCGGCTGGGGCAGGGCGGCGGACGGGGCGAGGGCGGCCGCGGCGCGCCACATCTCGGGCTGGGAAGCCAGTTCGGCGGCCACGAAGGAGCCGGGGGCATCCGGAAGGGAGGACACGGGATGAAGGCCTTTCGATCCAGGGCGAGGGACGTGATCGCCTCCGTCAGGGTACTTGAGTGATTTTGATCGGTCTAGGCGTTCACATGCAGATTCGCTCACGCGGTTGCGCCGACGCGCGCTCTAGGATCAGCGCCGGACCGCCTCCGACCAGGAACGAGAGACCCGGCATGACGCCCCGGCAACGCTTGAACGTCCTGCTCGAATTGGTGAGCGAACGGGGCAACGTCACGATTTCGGAGATCGGCGACGCGCTCGACGTCTCCCCCGCGACCGCTCGGCGGGACCTGGCGAGCTTCGCTGATCACCCGCACCCACGGCGGGGCCGCCGCACCGGCTACGAACTGCCGCTGCAGTACAAGACCGCGCGGCAGGCCGAGGCGAAGACCGCGATCGCCGCCCGCGCCGCCGACCTGGTGCGGCCAGGGGAAACCGTCGGCAGCAACGGCGGCACCACGACCACCGAGGTCGCCCGCGCGCTGGGCAAGAGCGAGCGGTTCGTCCGCACCGACGGCGACACCGGGCTGACCGTCGTCACCAAACGCGCTCAACATCGCCTACGAGCTGCCTGTCCGTGCGCAGGTCAAGATCGCCGTGACCGGCGGCAGTCCTGCGAGCTGGTCGGCCCGCTCGTCTCGGACGCGCTCTCGGCGTTCGCGCTCGACACGGTCATCCTCGGCGTCGACGGCCTGAGCGCACAGTATGGCGCGACTAAGCTGCACGAGGGAGAAGCCGACGTTCGCCTGCAGCTGCCGGCTCGACGCGATCGACGTCCCGGGCACCGACTCCGAGGTGCCCGCGTCGTTCGCCGCCGACCTGGCCGCGGCCTCCGGGGAGCTCGTCGTCGCCGGACGAACCGCCCGTTGCACATTTCTGATTGTTTTGCCATGATGCAGATCAATATCACGCAGAAGTGAGGTGGCGACGTGGCGAACCGCGGGATGCTGCGGGTCGGTGTGGTCGGAGTCGGCCTGCGGGCCGAGATCGCCCGGCACGTAACGGAATCCGGGGTCGCGGCGGAGATTGTCGCCGCTTCGGATCCCGATGAGCGAGGCCGGGCGCGCGCACGCGAAATGTTCGGCGCCATCGAGGTCGTGGCCGGACATCAAGAACTCGCGAAGCTGGTCGACGCCGCGATTGTCACCTCACCGGACTGGACGCACGCCGAGATCGCCGTCGACCTGCTCCGCGCTGGAGTGGCCGTGTACCTCGAAAAGCCGCTCGCCACAACGCTTCCCGACGCGGACGCGGTCCTCGCCGCCGCCCAGGAAACCGGCACGAAGCTCTACATCGGACACAACTTCCGGCACGCGGCCGTCGTCCGCACGCTGCACGACGTCGTGACCCGCGGCGAGATCGGCGAGGTGAAAGCCGTGTGGTGCCGTCATTTCGTCGGCAACGGCGGCGACTACTACTTCAAGGACTGGCACGCCGACCGCAGCCGCGTGAATTCCCTGCTGCTGCAGAAAGCCAGCCACGACCTCGACGTCATCCACTACCTCGCCGGCGGCTTCACCCGCCGCGTCACCGCGATGGGCGACCTGGCCGTCTATGGCGAGATCACCGACCGAAGCGGCCAAGGCGACCGGCTCGCCGACGACTGGTTCTCCTTCGACAACTGGCCCCCGGCAACGCAAACCGGCCTCAACCCGGTCGTCGACGTCGAAGACCTCTCGATGGTCCACATGCGACTCGACAACGGCGTCCTCGCCAGCTACGAACAATGCCACTTCACGCCCGATTACTGGCGCAATTACACCGTGATCGGCACCGAGGGCCGCGCGGAGAACTTCGGCGACACCGGCGGCGGCGCGGTAAAAGTGTGGAATCGCCGCCGCGGCTGGTCGCTGGACGGAGACCTCGAGCACCCGATCGACGGTGTCGCATCAGGACACCAGGACGCCGATCTCCTTACCATGACTGAATTCCTGCGTTACGTCGTGCACGGCGACCCGCCGGAACTGTCGCCGATCGCCGCCCGCGAGGCCGTGGCGACGGGCGCACTCGCCACGCAATCCCTGCGCTCCGGCTCCGTGCCGATCGACGTCCCTCCCCTCCCCGAAACGGTAGCCGCCCACTTCTCCCCGCCGGAAGGAAACCGCAGATGACCCCACCCTCCCGCCGTCCCCGCCCGCAGCGCTAGCGCGAGGGAAGGAAAACGATCCCATGCGCGTGCGAACCCTGACCCGGCGCGGGTTTCTCCGCGGCGCGGCAGCGATGGCACTGGTGCCCGCCGCCGCGGCCTGCGCCGAGGCGCCCGCCGCCACGTCCGGACCGGTCACCGTCGAAATGTGGCACGGCCAGAACGACACCGGCCTCAAAGTCCTCAAGCAACTGGTCGCCTCGTTCGAGCGCGAGCACCCCGACATCCGGATCGACCTCGGCGGCGGCGTGCTCGCCGATGCCATGCTGCAGAAGGTGACCGCGGCGCTCGCCTCCGGTTCCTACCCGGACATCGCCTACATCTTCGGCTCCGACCTCGCCAGCATCGCCCGCAGTCCGCGCGTGGCCGACATGGACGACGTCGTCAGCCAAGACACCCAGTTCTGGAAGCCCGCGCTCGAAGCGGTCACCGTGAACGAGCGCGTCCGTGCCGTGCCCGCGATGCTCGACTCGCTCGCCGTCGCCTGCAACAAGAAACTGTTCCAGGACCACGGCGTTCCGCTGCCGGAGGACACCTGGCGCTGGCCGGATTTCGTGGCCGCCGCGAAGAAACTGACCAACCGCGACCAGGGACAGTTCGGCACCGCCTGGCCCGGCGCGGGCGACGAGGACACGGTCTGGCGGCTGTGGCCGATGATCTGGGACCTCGGCGGCACCATCGTCGGCCAGGACGGCCGCAGCATCGGTTTCGCCGACAGCGGGGTGCGGGCGCTCGACGTCATCCGGCAGCTCTCCGCCGACCGCAGTGTCTACATCGACCCGAAACCGGGCTCCGAGCAGATGTACCAGGCCTTCGCCTCGGGCCGGATCGCGATGGTGCCGACCGGTCCGTGGCAACTGCCCGACATCAACGACGCGGGGCTCGACTACCGCATCGTCCCGCTGCCCACGTTCAGCGGAAACCCGATCACCATCTCCGGCCCGGACACCTGGACGGTGTTCGACAACGGCGACCGCCGCCTCGCCGCGGCCAAGACGTTCCTGCGCTGGCTGACCGCGCCGACCCAGGACGTCGTCTGGGACGTCGGCGCCGGCAGCCTCCCGCTGAGCGCCGAATCGCAACGCCTTCCGGAGTGGCAGCGGAAAACCCGGGACACCGCGGGCCTTTCCGTGTTCGTCAAGTCGCTCGAGAACTCGCACGTCCGCGCCAACCACCCCGCCTACCCGCAGGTTTCGCAGGCCGTCGCCGCGGCGATCGTCTCGGTGCTGCTCGGGCGCGCGACCCCCGCCGACGCCATGCGCGACTGCGCTTCCGCGGCCAACGCCGCCCTCATCATCCCCCGTTAGGACCCCGCCCATGTCCGTACATCCCGGCCCGATCACAGTCGCTCCGGCCGCCAAGACCCGGCGCCGCCGCGAGACCGCCGCCGCCTGGGCCTACCTGAGCCCGTCGGTGATCGTCATCATCGGCCTCGGCCTGGTGCCCGTGGTGTGGTCGCTGATCCTGTCGTTCCAGGCCGACGACCTCGTCACCCCGTCCCGGTTCGTCGGCGTCGACAACTACGCGGCGCTCGCGCAGGACCCGCACTTCGGCCAAGCGGTCGGCAACACGCTGCTGTACACGGCGTTATATGTCCCGCTGAGCATCGTGCTCGGCCTCGCGCTGGCGCTCGCGCTGAACCGGCGGGTGCGCTTCATCGGCGTGTACCGGACGTTGATGTTCGTGCCGTTCGTGCTGTCGGCGACCGCGCAGGGCGTCCTGTTCTCGTTCATCCTCGACCCCGAATTCGGCGTCGCCAACTCGCTGCTGCACCGGATCGGCCTGAGCCAGCAAGGCTTTCTGACCGACCCGTCGCAGGCGCTGCTGATCCTGGTCGCCATCACGCTGTGGAGCGGCACCGGATTCTGCATGGTGGTCTTCCTGGCCGCGCTGCAGGACGTGCCGCCGTCGCTCGTCGAAGCCGCGCGGCTGGACGGCGCGGGTCCATTCCGGATCCTGAGGCACGTCACCCTGCCCGCCGTGCTGCCGGTGACCACGTTCCTGACGCTGTGGCAGCTGATCCAATCGCTCCAGGTCTTCGACCTGACCTACGTCACCACGAAGGGCGGGCCGCTCGGTTCGACCACGGTGATCGTCTACTTCATCTGGCAGCAGGCGTTCCAGAACTTCACCGCCGGATACGGCGCCGCCGCCGCGTACGTGCTCGCCGTCGTGCTGCTGGCGCTCGGGCTGGGCGTCCGGCTGCTGCGCCGCAACAAGGAGGCTCGATGACCACGCGCGCGCACGTTGCCCCGGTTTCCGCGGCCCGGCTGCCTGATGTCGCGCGCCAGCGCCGGCGCTGGCGGCTGCCGTTCAGCCCGTGGCATCTGCTGCTGGCCCCGCTGGCTCTGGTGTTCGCGGCCCCGCTGGTGTGGCTGCTGCTGAGTTCGGTGATGAGCAACGCGGAGATCAACCGGTTCCCGCCGTCGCTGTGGCCGTCCGGGATCGACTTCTCCGGCTACCGGTACGTGCTGGAGAACGCGCTGTTCCTGCGCTGGTTCTCCAACTCGCTGATCGTGTCGGTCGTGACCGTGGCGGCCAACCTCGTGTTCGGCTCGCTCGGCGGTTACGCGTTCGCGCGCATGCGGTTCCGCGGTTCGAAGGCGATGCTCGGGCTGATGATGGCGACCATGGCGGTGCCCTTCCAGCTCACCATGATCCCGACGTTCCTGGTGATGAAGAAGCTCGGCCTCATCGACTCGCTCGGCGCGCTGATCGTTCCGTCGCTGGTCACGCCGTTCGCTGTGTTCCTCCTGCGGCAGTTCTTCCTGTCGCTCCCGCGCGAGCTGGAAGAAGCGGCCTGGATCGACGGCTGTTCACGGCTGCGAGTGCTGGTCCGGATCGTGCTCCCGCTGTCCCGGCCCGCCTTGAGCACCGTCGCGGTGCTGACCTTCCTCAGCACCTGGAACGACCTGACCTGGCCGTTGATCGCGATCAACCACGACACCCAGTACACGCTGCAGCTCGGCCTGACCACTTTCCAGGGACAGCACCACACCAACTGGGCGGCGGTGATGGCCGGGAACGTCATCACCGTGCTGCCGGTGCTGCTGGCGTTCCTGGGCGCGCAGAAGACGTTCATCCAGTCCATCACCTCCAGCGGCCTCAAAGGCTGACGAGTCGTCCAGAGGAACCACGCATGCCGCACCGCTTCGACCTGCTCGTGCTCGGCGACGTCAACCCCGACGTCGTCCTCGGGCCGCTGACCGAGGACCTCGACTTCCGGCAACGGGAGAACCTCGTCGGCCACGGCTGCATCACGCTCGGCGGGTCCGCCGCGATCACCGCCGCCGGGGCTGCCCGGCTGGGGCTGAAAGTCGCCTTCGCCGGACGGATCGGCGACGACCCCGCCGGTCGCTTCGTCCGCGACATCCTCGAGGACCGCGGCGTCGACACGCGAGCCCTCACGGTGGATCCGACGTTGCCGACCCCGCTCACCGCGATTCTGACCCGCGACGACAGCCGCGCCATCATCACCAGCTCCGGAGTGCTGGACGCGGTGTCCGCGGCGGACGTCCCCGCCGAGTTGCTGGCGAGCGCCCGGCACGTCCACGCCTCGTCGTACTTCCTGATGCCCAAGCTGGCCGCCGGGCTGCCGGAGCTGTTCCGCACCGCTCGGGCGCACGGCGCGACGACCTCGCTGGACACCAACGACGACCCGGCGCGGCAGTGGGATCCCAGCGGCATCCCGCTGGTCCTTCAGGAGACCGGCTATCTCCTGCCCAACGCCGCCGAAGCCCTGCAGCTGTCCGGGAAATCCAGCCTCCTCGACGCCGCGGCCCATCTCGCCGCACAGGGTCCTACCGTCGTCGTCAAGAACGGTGCCGACGGCGCTCTCGCGCACCACCGCGGCGAAACCGTGACGGTTCCCGCGTCCGCGATCACCCCGCTCGACACCGTCGGCGCCGGGGACAGCTTCAACGCCGCGTTCCTCGCCGCGACGCTGCGCGGTCTGCCGCTCCGCGACGCGCTGCGGGCCGGGGTCGAGGGCGGCGGCCGTTCGACGCTCGCGCACGGCGGGATCGACGGCCAGCCCACTTGGAACGAGCTCCACCTCACCGAAACCACTGAAACGGAAAGCGCATGACCACCAAGATCACCTTCATCGGCGCCGGCAGCGTCGTGTTCACCCAGGGTCTGCTCGCGGACCTGTTCGCCTACCCCGAACTGGCCGAGGTGCACGTCGCGCTGCACGACATCGACCCGGAACGCCTGCGCATCGCGCACGCGGCGGCCGGTCGCATCGCCGAAGCGCGCGGAGCAAAGCCGGTCCTCACCGCGCACGCGGACCGCCGGGAAGCCCTTGACGGGGCGGATTTCGTCATCAACATGGTCCAAATCGGAATGGGCGAGGCCACCCGCGTCGACTTCGACATCCCCGCGCGCTTCGGGGTGAAGCAGACGATCGGCGACACGCTCGGCGTCGGCGGGATTTTCCGTGCGCTGCGCACTTTCCCGTTCCTGCGCGAACTCGGCGAGGACATCGCGCAGGTCTGCCCGCGGGCGTGGCTGCTGAACTACACGAATCCGATGGCGATGAACGTGCAGTACCTCTCCGAGACACTCGGCTCGGACCGCGTCGTCGGCCTGTGCCATTCGGTGTACTGGACGGTGCACGACCTGGCCGCGCTGCTGGAGGTGCCGCTGTCCAAGGTCACCTACCACGCCGCGGGCATCAACCACCAGGCCTGGATCCTGCGCCTGGAACACCAGGGCAACGATCTGTACCCGCGGCTCGCCGAACTCGCCGAGGACCCGCAGCTGCGGCGGCGCGTGCGGTTCGACATGTTCCGGCGGCTCGGCTACTACCCCACCGAAACGAGCGAGCATTCCTCCGAATACGTGCCGTGGTATCTCGGCCACGCCAGCGAAATCGAACGGCTGCGGCTGCCGATCGGCGCGTATCTGGACGTCGTGGCGGAGAACGAGGCCGAATACGAACGCACGCGCCAGGCCGTCGAGCGCGACGAACCGCTCACCGTCGAAGGCACGAACGAATACGCGCCGCAGATCATCCACAGTGTCGTCACCGGCACGCCGCGCACTGTTTACGGCAATGTGCTCAACCGCGGGCTGATCCCGAATCTCCCGGCGACCGGAGCCGTCGAAGTGCCGTGTCTCGCCGACGCCACCGGCATCCGTCCCACGCGGGTCAACGCGCTTCCGCCGCAGCTCGCCGCACTGAACCGGACTTACCTGAGCACCACCGAACTCGTGGTGCGCGCGGCGGTCGAGGACGATCCCCGGCACATCCGCCACGCCGCGATGACCGATCCCGCCACCGCGGCCGCGCTTCCGGTCGAACGCATCTGGGAACTGTGCGACGAAATGGTGCTCGCGCACGGCGACGCGCTCCAGCCCGGATTGCGGAAAACGCTGGGCGGCTGACGAGTCTTGACGGCGCGGCGCGGTGATCCGCTAAGCTTCTGGTGCCTGCCGGACGGGCAGGCACCAGAGGTACGCCCAGCCGGTAATGCGGATTTCTTTCCGCGAGCCCGGACCCAGTCGCCAGGATGTCTTCTCCAGCGTCCGAGGCGGGGCCGTACTCACCAACGCTGGAGTCACCAGATGCATTCGCTTCCTGGTCGGATTTCTCGCGGAACCGTCGTCGCCGCCCTGCTGATCGGCAGTTCGGCGTGCGCGCTCGGGGCCAGCGGCACCGCGGAAAGCGCGCCGCTGCCCTCGCCGCACAGCCAAGTCCCGCTGCCGGCCCCGCACGCCGGGTTCGACTACCAGATCGGCGGCCCCTACCAGCCGCCTGCGGGCGTCGAGGTCGTCAGCCGCGACCACAGCGCCCCGGCGGCCGCCGGGCTGTACAACATCTGCTATGTCAACGCTTTCCAGGCTCAGCCCGGCGCCGAAAAGGACTGGGGCGACCTGGTTCTGCGCGACAGCGACGGCAACGTCGTCATGGATCGCCATTGGAACGAGGCGCTGCTCGACCTGCGCACCGCGGACAAGCGGGGCCGGATCGCGGACAAGGTCGGCACGTGGATCGACGAGTGCGCGGGCAAGGGCTACCAGGCCGTCGAGCCGGACAACTACGACAGCTTCACCCGGTCCCAGGGCCTGCTCAGCGCGCGCAACGCCCAGGACCTCGTCAAGCTGCTTTCCCAGCGCGCGCACGGGAAAGGCCTCGCGATCGGCCAGAAGAACACCTCGGAACTCGCTTCGTCGCGGGCGGACAACGGTCTCGACTTCGCCGTCGCCGAGGAATGCGGCGAGCAGGACAATTGCGCGGAGTACACCCAGTATTTCGGCAACCAGGTGATCGTCATCGAATACTCCGAGGACGGCCTGAGCAACGCGTGTGCCAAGTGGGGCACCACTCTCAGCGTCGTCCGCCGCGACCGGGACGTCACGCCGGAGGGCAATCCCGCCCACGTCCGCGAAACCTGCTGAGACTTCCGTCATCCTGCCAGCGCCGCCACGCGGTTGCTGGCAGGGTGGCGGAATGGACGACGAGTACCCGTTCGACAACGCGGCCGCCCCGGCCGGCGACCGGATGTCCGCCCTCGAAGCCAGCTACGACGCGACCACCGTCCAGCACCTGGGGAACCTCGGGGTCGGCGCGGGCTGGTCCTGCTGGGAGATCGGCGCGGGCGGCGGGTCGATCGCCCGGTGGCTGGCCGAACGGGCCGACCACGTGCTGGCCACCGACCTCGACACCCGGCTGCTGGCCGACCTGCCCGCGAACGCCTCGGCCGTGCGCCACGACGTGCGCGAGGAGCCGCTGCCGGACCGGAAGTTCGACCTGATCCACGCGCGGCTGGTGCTGATCCACTTCCCGGAACGCGACGAACTGGTAGCGAAACTCGCCGCCGCCCTCGCGCCCGGCGGCTGGCTGGTCCTCGAGGAGATCGAGCCGCGCGGCCAAACCGTGCTCGCCACGCCCGACGAGGAGAGCGCGGCGGTTTTCGGCTCCGTGCAAGGGCGGATCCTGGACCTGCTCGAACAGGCGGGCAGCGACGTCGAATGGGCCGGGCGGCTGCCGGAGGTGCTCGCCGGGGCCGGATTGCGCGAGGTCGGCAGCGCGCGGGTGACGACGCGCTGGCCTGGTGGCGGTCCGGAGATCCGGTTGCTGGCCGCGAATTCGGTGGAACTGGCGGAGAAGCTGGCCGCGGACGGCGTGCGGCCGGAGGAACTTGAGCAGTTCCGCCGAGTGCTCGCCGATCCGCGGTTCACCGTCTCGTCCTATCCCCTGGTCTCGGTGTGGGGCCGCCGTTAACGGCGGCGCGAGATCGCCACACCGGCCAGGCAGAGCACCCCGCCGATGAGCCCATACGCGCTCGGGGTTTCGGCGAGCAGCAGCCACGACAGCAGCACCGCCACCGCGGGCACGGCGTAGGTCACCATCGTCAGGCGACCGGCGTCCGTGCGGCGCAGGGCGTACGCCCACGCCGTGAAGCCGACAGCGGTGGGGAACACTCCCAAGTAGACACTGCCGAGCACCGCGCCGGTGGGTGCCACCTGCAGTTCGCCGATCAGTTGCGGTGCCCACGGCAGCAGCACCACGGTCCCGACGACACAGCCGAGCCAGATGGCGGTCAGCCCGTCGACGTGGCGCAGCGTCACCTTCTGGACCATGACTCCGGCGGCGTACAGGACAGCGGCCAGCAGGCACAGCAGGACGCCTGCCCAGTCGTTGCTTCCGGTGGCGCCGGTCGCGATCAGCGCGGCCCCGCCCAGCGCGACGAGCGAGCCGATGATCAGCGAGCGCGAGAAGCCTTCGCCGAGGAACTTCCCGGCCGCGACGGCGACCATCAGCGGCGCGAGGTTCACCAGCAAGGCCGCGGTCCCGGCGTCGACGTGCCGCTCCCCCGCGTTGAGCACGACGGTGTACGCGGCCAGCCACAGCACGGCGTACGCCGCGACCAGCAGGAACGCCTTGCGGGACAGCCGGACGCGGACCGCGCCCTTGGCCAGTACGAACACGGTGAGCGCGACGGCCGCGACGGCGAGCCGGAGCAGCGCCAGCGGCGCCGGGGACAGCGCGTGCCCCACGCTGCGGATGGCGACGAACGACGAGGCCCACAGCACGACGGCGAGCCCGGCAGCGGCCGCGATCTTGCCGAGGTCGGTCTTGCCGGCGGGCTGGGCGGTTTCCACGAGATCGGTCACCTGACCATCGTCACCTCGCGGCTATGTACAGCACAAGCGATGAGTTCTGTACCTCCGTTAAGGACCGCTGTACATTGACAGCATGCTGGACATCCCCCGTCTCCGCGTGCTGCGCGCCGTCGTCGCCTCCGGGTCGATTCGCGCGAGCGCCGCCGCCCTCGGCTACACGCCCTCCGCGGTGAGCCAGCAAATCACCACGCTGCAACGGGAGACCGGGCTGCAACTGTTCGAACGGTCCGGCCGCGGCATCGAGCCCACCGAGGCCGGGCGGACCCTCGCCGCCGAAGCGGAAGCGCTGTTCGAGTCCTTCAGCCGGGTCGAGCAGGTCGTCACCGAACTGCGCGCCGGACGCGTCGGGCGGCTGTCGATCGGCTACTTCGGCTCGGCCGGCTCGACGTGGCTGGCCCCGACCGTCGCCGCGCTGCGCACCGAGTTCCCCGGTCTGCGGCTGGACCTGATGCTGACCGAGTTCACGCCGGGCGACCCGGACATCGACATCTTCGTGGAGGAGACCGGCGCCGAGCACCCCGGGTCGGTCGTCGTGCACCGACTGGCCGAGGACCCGTACCTGGCGGTCGTCCGCCTCGACGACCCGCTCGCCGGGCTGCCCGAGGTGCCGCTGGCCGCGCTCGCGCAGCGGCATTGGGTCGACAACGACCTGCGCGAGGGCCCTTGCCGGCAGGTCCTGCTCAACGCCTGCACGCAAGCCGGGTTCTCGCCCAGCTTCGTCGTCGAAACCCACGACTACCGGACCGCGATGTCTTTCGTGGCAACGGGAATCGGGCTGACCGTGGTCCCGGCGCTGGGCATCGGCGAACTGCCGGACGGCCTCACGACGGTCGCACTGGCCTCCCCCGCGCCGGTCCGGCACCTCAGCCTCGCGGTGAAGAAGCCGATCGCGGAGCACCCAGCCGCCCGGCGCGCGGTGGAACTGCTGGAAAGCCTGGTCTGCCCGGAGAAAGCCAGCGTCGGCTGACACCCCCAAGCCTGACGCGCCGCCCGGAGCGCCACCGAAGTCCGGGAAGGACCCCTCGATGGAATCAGACTCCCTCAAGGAGCCCTTCACGGACCGCCCCCACGGCCGCGATCGCGACGCACCCAATGCGGCATTCGGTGCGTGCGACGCACCCAATGTGGCGTTCGGTGCATCGCACGCACCCAATGCCACATTGGGGCGCTGGCCCCAACCCGAAACCGCCGCCGATGCACCCAACGATCGAGGCACCCAGCCCCTCCCCCAACCCCGATACGAAGCCTCCTCTGCGGTTCGGGGGTGCTTGTCAAGGCATCTTTCCCGCCTTGACAAGCACCCCCGAACCGTCAGCACAATCAAGCTTCGGGGTGCCCCACGCAACCACGGTTTCGCGAGGAGTCCCCTCACGCACAACCAGGCCGCGAACGCAGCGAGCCCGGCACTCCCGACCCGGGAATCCAGAGCCACGAATCACGACCACCCCACTTTCCCCGGTAACGAACGCACCACATTAACGACGCGAATGCGCGACCACGACCCCGAACGGACCAGTCCGTACCGGGTTCGCGCCGGACGACGGGTGGAAGCGGACTCACCGGAACGGGTTGATGGCCTTCCGCCAATTTCTCCGGCTCTTTCCGCGCCGACCTGGGCGGCCGACCGGAAACCGACATCGTTACACCCCGATCGGGTAGGGATAACTCACGCGCAGTCTCCGTCAACGCGGCCCAAACCCGCCTCCGTCACCCTGATGAGGCGCGGCGAACCCCCGGGTTGGCGGATTGGCCGGGGGACCTCCTCCGTGCGGGAATGGTGTCACCGTCCGACATCGCAGTCGCCCGGTTTTTCCCAGGGAAAGGGAAGGGTTCGTTTTCATGGACGTCCGGTACGAGGCTTTTTGCTTCGCCGATCCGCTGTTCTTCGACGAACCGCGGGAAACCCCGGGCGCGGCAGGCGACCTGGCCGCGGGCCTGCCGCGGCCAGGACCCGAGTGGACGGTCGAGCACCGCGGGATCTGGCGTTCGCTGCGCCCGACCGGGCAGGAGATTCCCGCCCAGGGCTGGAAAATCCACGTCTCCGCAGGTCTGGACAACGCGGCGGGAGTGCTGGCTCGCGTGCATCAGTACTGTGTGAAGCGTCGGGTCGCGTACAAGCACCTGCGCTCCCGGGCGATCTTGATCAGCCGCAATTCGAAATACGCGCCGCGCGAGGGAAGCGGCAAGCTCGTCACGATTTACCCGGAGTCCGAGGATGCGCTCGGCCGGATACTGCACGACCTTTCCGCCGAGCTGGAAGGCGAGCACGGCGCGTATATTCTGAGCGATCTCCGCTACCGCGAGGGCCCGCTTTACGTCCGGTACGGCGGATTCGCCGAACAGTGGACGGAACACGCCGGAACGCGGGTGCTCGCAATCCGCCATCCGGATGGCACTCTCGTGCCCGACCGGCGGGAGCCGTCCTTTTACACCCCGGATTGGGTGCCGATCCCGCCCTGTTTGTCCGACAGCCTGGCCGCGCGCAAGAACGGCGCCGGATTCCCGTACCGGGTGACCGGTTCCCTGCACTTTTCCAACGGCGGCGGCGTTTATCTGGCCGAACGAGGGGCCGACCGGAAAACCGTCGTGCTGAAGGAGGCGCGCCCGCACGCCGGGCTGGACCGGGACGGCGCCGACGCGGTCACCCGGCTGAACCACGAGCGCGAGGTCCTCGAACGGCTCGCGGACGTTCCGGGGATCCCCCGGGTGTACGAGCAGTTCACCGTGTGGGAGCACCATTACCTGGCGATGGAGCACCTGCCCGGCATCGCGCTGAGCAGCTGGCTCGCCCGGCACTACCCGCTCACCAGCGGTTCCCGGGCCGAAGGCGATCTCGCGGCCTACCGCGAACGCGCGCTGGCCGTGCTGGCCCAGGTCGAGCGCGTCCTCGCCGACATCCACCGGCACGGGATCGTGTTCGGCGACCTGCACGGGAAGAACATCCTCGTGGACGAGCGGGACCGGGTGTCGCTGATCGACTTCGAGCTGGCCGTCGACGCCGATTCCGGCGACCGGCCGGGGCTCGGCGCTCCCGGGTTCCGCGCGCCCGCCGACCGGCACGGTTTCGAGATCGACGAGCACGCCCTGGCGGCGCTCCGGCTGTGGCTCTTCCTTCCGCTGGTGATGCTGCTCGAACTCGCGCCGAGCAAACTGCGCGGGATCGCGGACTTCGCCCAGCAGCGGTTCGACCTGCCGGACGGGTACGCCGACCGCGTCGTCTCCGTGCTCGCCCCGCGCACCAACCCGCCCGCCGCGACGCACACCGCGCTCGACGAACCGCGGCCGGACTGGTCGCTGGTGCGCAAGCAGATCGCGGAAGGCATCCTCGCGAGCGCCACGCCGGACCGCCTCGACCGGCTGTTCCCCGGCGACATCGAACAGTTCCGCTCCGGCGGGGCGGGATTCGGCGTCGGAGCCGCGGGGGTGCTGCACTCGCTGCACGTCGCCGGAGCTGGCCGTTATCCCGAGTACGAACAGTGGCTGCTGGCCGCGGTCCGGCGGCAACCTCCCTCCCGGCCCGGTTTCTTCGACGGCAGTCACGGCATCGCGTACGTCCTGGAGGAATTCGGCTACGCGGCGGAGGCGGACGAGCTGCTCGCCGCGTCGCAGTCGCTGGCCGACCAGACCACCGACCACGGCCTGGAAAGCGGGCTCGCCGGGATCGGCCTCACCCGCCTGCACTTCGCGACGTCCCGCGGCGACAACGAGTTCGGCCGCCAAGCCCTGGACATCGCCCTGCGGCTCGCGACCGCTTTCGAGACCGCCGAACCGCCCGGCCGCTTCGCCAGGGCGGGCCTGCTGAGCGGCTGGTCCGGGCCGGCGTTGCTGTTCCTGCGCCTGTACGAGCACACCGGCGAGCCGTCCTGGCTCACCCTCGCCGACCGGGTGCTGGCCCGCGACCTGGAGGAATGCGCCCCAGCGTCCGACGGGTCGCTGCAGGTCCGCGACGGAACCCTGCGCACCCTGCCGTACGCCGCGATCGGCAGCGCCGGAATCCTGCTGGTCGCCGAGCAGGTCGCCCGGCGCCTCCCGGAGTCGACGGTCGCCCAGAGCCTGCCCGGCTTGCGGGCGGCGTGCCGCGGGGAGTTCGTGATCCACCCCGGCCTGCTGTACGGCCGATGCGGACTCGCCGCCGCGCTGTCGTTCGCCGACGAGCCGGACCGGGAAGCCATCGACCTGCACCTGTCCCGGCTGTCCTGGCACGGCGTCCCATACCACGGCGGGCTCGCCTTCCCCGGGAACCAGCTGCTTCGCCTGTCGACCGACGTCAGCACCGGCAGCGCGGGGGTCCTCCGCACGCTCGCCGCACTACTGGACCGCGCGGAACTGCTGCCCTTCCTGGGCTCCGCGCCGTCCCCGCACACCTCCGGCCGATGAGCGCCGGCGGACCCCGAGAGAAGGGAACACCCATGGAACACGTCCTGGAGCTGCAGGCGTTGGAGGCCCCGGAAGCCCTCGAAGGCCAGGGACTGGACCACCACGGCCACAGCCACTACAGCGCGTACTGCGGCGACAGCACGCTCAGCCTGCTCCTCTGCTACTGACCGCGGGCGGGGCGGGAACGGCGCAGGCCAAGTGCGCCGTTCCCGCCCCGTTCATTCTGCCCCGGTCGCATTGACGCGGGCCGGCGCGTTGCCGGCCACCACCCGAGGGGAGCGCCATGGCGGGGTCCGCCGATCGCCTGGCGGTTTCGGCCGCGTTGCTGGACCGGCCCCGGCTGGCCGCGGTGATCGCGGCGTCGCTGGTCTCCGCCGGAGCCGGATTGCTGCTGCCGGGCGCGCTCGCCGCCGCCACCGACGCGGTGCTCAGCGGACGAAGCAGTGCCGGCGCGGTGCTGTGGCTGCTCGCCGTGGGCGCGGCGGAGATCGCCGCCGACGCCGTCGTCATGGTCCTGCCCGCCCGGCTGACCAGCGACGCGAGCGCGTGGCTGCGCCGCCGGATCACCGACCGGCTGCTGGCGTTGGGCACCGGCTCGCCGTTCGCTCCCGGCGACGCGGTGAGCAGGGTGACCAGCGACTGCGCGGCCGCCGGCGGAATCGCCGCGGTCGTGGTGCGACTGGTCGCGACCGGGCTGATGTCCCTCGGCGCGGTGGTCCTGCTCGCGCTGCTGGACTGGCGCCTCGCGCTGGTGTTCCTGGTCAGCCTGCCGTTCGCCCTGCTGCTGGCGCGGTCGCACCTGCGCGGGACCGCGAAGGACGTTCTCGCCTACCAACGTGTTTCCGGGGAGCTGTCCGCCCGGCTGCTCGACGCGGTCACCGGGCTGCGGACGATCGCCGCGTCCGGCACCGCCGACGCCGAAGCCGCCCGGGTGCTGCGTCCGCTGCCGCGGCTGAACCTCGCCGGGCAAGGCATGTGGCGCACCCAGGCGCGGATGGTGTGGCGGGCCGGCCTTCTGCTCCCGACCGTCGAAATCCTCACGCTGGCCGCCGCCGGTTTCGGGGTCCTGCACGGGCGGCTCAGCGCCGGCGACGTCCTCGCCGCCCTCGGCTACGTCGCACTCGGCCTCGGTCTGGTCACGCAGATCCCGTTGCTCACCACGCTTTCCCGGATCCGCTCGGCGGCGCGGCGGATCGCCGAAGTCCTCGACACCGAGCCGCCACCGCGCGGCGTGCTCGGCCTGCTGCCCGGAAACGGGACGCTGGAACTCCGCGGCGCCACCGTGCACGGCGCGCTCGCCGACGTCGATCTCACCCTGCCCGGCGGGTGTTTCGCCGCAGTGGTCGGCAACTCCGGCTCCGGCAAGTCCACAGTGGTCAGTCTGCTGGCCGGGCTGCGCCGCCCCGATTCCGGACAGGCGCTGCTGGACGGCCGCGACCTCGCCGTCCTGCGCCCCGAAGAACTACGGGCCGTGGTCGGATACGCCGCTGCCGAGCCCGCGCTGCTCGGCGAGACTGTCGCCGATGCGGTGGCTTACGGTTCCTGGGCAAGCTCCCCGGCGGTCGACGCGGCGTGCCGCGCCTCGCGGATTCACGACGTTCTCGCGCGGCTGCCGCACGGTTACGACACGCCGCTCGCCGAAACTCCGTTGTCCGGCGGGGAAAGCGCCCGGGTCGGTCTCGCTCGCGCGCTGGCGCGCAATCCTCGCGTGCTCCTCCTCGACGACGCCACCGCGAGCCTGGACACGATCACCGAACGCGCCGTGGCGGCGGAATGGGGCCGCCGGACCCGGGTGGTCGTCACGCACCGGGCCGCGATGGCCGCGCGGGCGGACGTCGTGGTGTGGCTGGCGGCGGGACGGGTCCGCGCGGTCGGGCCGCATGCGCGGCTGTGGCAGCTGCCGGAGTATCGCGCGGCGTTCACGGAGGAGACGTGATCATGGTGCGCTTCGCGGCTCTGCCGGCACAAGCTGCGCTCCCGAGGCGCTCATGAGCGTCGGCCGTCTCTACTGGAACGCCCTCGCCGGGCAGTGGCGCGGCGGGCTGGTCCTGCTGGCCTGCTCCGTCCTCGAAGGGGTGCCCGCGTTCTTCTCCGGGCGGCTGGTCGAACTGGCCGTCACCAGCGGATTCGCCGCCGGCAAACCCGGGGTCGGCCTCGGCTGGCTCGGCGTGTTCGGCGGTGCCGCGCTCGCCGGGGCGTTCGGGTCCCGGTTGGTGTGGCGGCAGCTGGGCAGGGTCGTCGAGCCGTTGCGGGACGCGCTGGCGGCCGCCGTCGTCCGCGGGGTGCTGCATGATCCCGCGCCGCCGCGCGGCGGGCCGGACGCGCGCGGCGTCGCCCGGATCACCCAGCACGTCGAGGTCGTCCGCGACGCCACCGGCGGGCTGCTGGTGCAGGCGCGCGGCATGATCGTGACCACGGCGGCGGCGATCGCGGGGCTGCTCGCCGTCGCGGGTTCGCTCGCCCTGCCGGTCGTCGTGCCGGTGGTGCTCGCGCTGGCCGGGTTCGGCGCGCTGCTGCCGTCGCTCGCCCGGCGGCAACGCGCGCTCACGCTCGCCGACGAGGGCACCGCGGCCGCCGCCGGCTCGATCTTCACCGGGATGCGGGACGTTGTCGCCTGCGGAGCCGAACCGGTCGCCGCGCTGACCGCCGACGAGGCGCTGGACCGGCAGGCGGCCGCCGCGGTGCGGGTGGCCCGTTCCGCGGCGCTGCGGTCGCTGATCGTGGCGCTCGGCGGGTTCGTCCCGCTGGTGCTCGCGCTCGCTCTCGCGCCGTCCATGGTCGCGCGCGGCGAGCTGACCGCCGGGGCCGCGCTGGGCGCGCTCGTCTACCTGGCCACGACCTTGCAACCCGCGCTGCGCGGGCTCGCCGCCACCGCGTCCACGGTCGTGCTGCGGCTGCTGGTCGCGCTGCGCAGACTCGCCGAAACCGCCGCCCCGCCCGGACCGCGCCCGGCCGGCGAGAGCCCCGCCGGACTCGGACTCACCGTCCGGGGCCTGACCTTCCGCTGGGGCGCGGCACCGGAACCGGTGGTCCGCGACCTGAGCCTCGATCTGCGCCCAGGCGAGCATCTGGCCGTGGTCGGCCCGAGCGGAATCGGGAAATCGACCCTGACCGGACTGCTCGCCGGACTCCTGGCACCGCACCACGGCGAGGTGCGGCTGGGCGGCGTCCGAGTCAGCGAACTGGCCGACCGGCCGAGGCACCTGGTGCTCGTCCCGCAACAGGCGTACCTCTTCGCCGGAACCCTGCGCGAAAACCTGTCCCTGTTCCACCCCGAAGCCTCCGACCGCCGTCTCGCCGCCGCCGCCGAAGCGGTAGGCGCCGCCCCGCTGCTGGCCCGCCTTGGCGGCCTGGACGCCGAACTCGGCCCCGGCGCGGCGAACCTGTCCGCCGGAGAAGCCCAGTTCCTCGCGCTGGCCAGGGCCTATGCCTCGCCGGCCGGCGTCATCGTGCTGGACGAAGCAACGTCCGCCCTGGACCCCGCCGCCGAAGCCCGCGCGGAACGCGCCTTCACCGCCCGGGGCAGCACCCTGATAGTGATCGCACACCGCCTCTCCTCCGCGCTCCGAGCCCACCGCGTCCTGCTGATGGACGGCCAAGCCACCCTGCTGGGCAAACACGAAGACCTCCTCGCCGCCGCCCCGCGATACGCCGAAATGATGCAAGCCTGGCTGCCGCCCCACCCCTCCCCCCGACAAGCAGCCAGCTAACTCCCCACACCCACACCCACACCTACACCCAGACACCAGCCGCCTCTTCCCGACTCACCCCCACCGCGGGATCGCGTCGGCGTCTGGAGGGGCAGTGCGCACGGCCCCCCGGGCCGGGTGCACTGCCCCTCCAGACGCCGACTTAAAGGCGATCCCGCCGCGACGGCGGAGCCGGCGCCAAAAACACAGTTCGCGCCCGCACACACACCATCCCCCGACACCAATGCTGGGGACCTAAGCCGCGCAGCCCACCCCCACCAACCATCCACAAAGGACTTCGCAGCGACCGCTTTTGCTGAACTCCGTGAGGGGAACCCTGAAGGACTCAGAGTCCCTCAGGGTTCCCCTCACGGACACCCGGCCCCGCCCAGATCCTCCGCCCCGGGCAAACCGCATCCACAGCACCGCCCTAAGTCCCTGGCATGGGGATCAAGGTCCGTGAAGGGCTCCTTGAGGGAACCTGATTCCCTCAAGGAGCCCTTCACGGACCACAAGACCCGTCCACAGGGCGACCCATCGGGCATTCCGGTACTACTGACGTCCTTTATGGACAGTCAACAGACCGAGGCCACACAGCCTAAGCTCCCGGCATCGGGACGCACTCCCGTCCAGACTTCGGCTTAAAGCCGATCCCGCCGCGACGACGAAGCAGGCGCCAAAAGACCCGGCTCCGCCAGCAGTCGTCCGAACGCCCGTTCCGCCGCCCCGATCAGCACCGGGCTCGCCACGCTCCCCGCCGCCACCACCGGGCTTTGTGTCCGGGCCACCACCGATGCCGCCAGTTCGGCCTGGATCCGGTCGGGCGCGATCCGCAGGTACTCCCCCAGCACTCCGCTCAGCGCGACGCGGTCCGGGTCGAAGAGGTTTGTCAGGCTTGCCAGCGCTCGTCCGAGTTTCGCCGCCGCGGCGCGGACGCGGACGGCCGCGGGCGGCTCGCCTTCGGCGGCGCGGCGGAGCAGGTCGGCGACGTCGGCGGGGTCGCCGGGGTGGTCGGGCGTTCCGTCCAGCAGGGCGCGGCCGTCCGCCGAGACTTCCAGGCAGCCACGCATCCCGCACGGGCAGGGCGTGCCCATCGGGTCGACCACGACGTGGCCCGCTTCGACCGCGTTGCCGGCTCCGGTGAAGGGAATTCCTTGGTGCAGCACGGCTCCGCCGATTCCGATGTGGTCGCAGGTCAGCATCAGCAGGGTGCGCGCTCCTCGGCCGGAGCCCCGGTGGTGTTCGGCGAGCGCCGCGAACGCGGCGTCTTTGCCGACCTCGACGCGGGGGATCTCCGGCAGTTCGGCGGCGAGGATTTCCGCCGCGGGAACCGACTTCCAGTCCAGGTGCAGGGCCGAGTGGACCAGTCCGTCGGTCGCCCGGACCATGCCGGCCAGTCCGACCGCCGCGCCCGCGCAGGGGCGGCCGCTCCCGGCCGCGGCCTCGCGCATCCATCCGGCCAGTGCCGACAGGGTTCGGCGCGGGTCGCTTCCGTGGGCGGGAAGGGGGATTCGCCGCCGTTGCGCGATGGCGCCGCCCAGTCCGACCACTGCCAGTTCGGCCTCGCTCGAGTCGAGCCGCGCGGCGACGACGACCGGGCCCGCCGGGTCCGGGTACAGCTGCGGGGACGGGCGGCCGCGCGGCGCGCCGGCCTGGCGCGCGGGCGGACCCTGGGCGATCAGTCCTAATTCGACCAGTTCCGAGACCGCCTCGCCCGCGGTGCTGCGCGGCAGGGCCAGCTCGGCGGTCGCCTCGGCGCGGGACACGCGGCCGGTCAAGTGGACCAGGTTCAGCAGCCGCGCGGCGGCGCTCTCGCTCGGTTGGGGGTATGCCGCCGTGGTCTGAACCACTAATTTGTTCATCGGGCGAACATAACTGGTTGTGATGAGTCCGGCCAGTGCCTCGCCCGGGAGGGGACTCGCCGCCGCCTTCCCGCCATCCCGCGTCGCAAGCCCACCGGCGTGCTCGCGACCAGCGCAAACGTCAGCTGGTTCAGGCAGGAAAGAGGGTCCGATGACCACCAACGGAACAACCCGGATGCCGACGCTCGGTGTCGGCCCGATGTCGAAGAACGCCGTGGACGCCGCCGTCGAACTGGCACGGGACCGCGGCCGCCGGATCATGCTCATCCCCAGCCGCAGGCAGATCGAGTCCGCCGGGCTGGGCGGCGGGTACGTCGAGCGCTGGAGCACCGGCCAGTTCGCCGAGTACGTCCGCGGCCGCGACGAAGCCGGGCTCCTGCTGCTCTGCCGCGACCACGGCGGGCCGTGGCAGCATCCGGCCGAACGCGCCGGGAACTACTCCGAAGAGCAGGCGATGGCCGCCAGTCTCGCCTCGTTCCGCGCCGACATCGAGGCCGGATTCGACCTGCTGCACATCGACACCTGCCTCGACCTCGACGGCCCCGCCTCGATCGACCGGGCGATCAGCCGCCTGGTCAAGCTGTACGGCGAATGCCACGAAGCGGCCCGCGAACTCGGCCGTGAGGTGCGGTTCGAGATCGGGTTCGAGGACCAGGGCGTGGACACGAACGACCCGGCCGAGTTCCGCGACCAGGTCACCGAGGTCTGCTCGCGGCTGGCCGCTGACGGACTACCCGTACCCGCGTTCGTCGTCGCCCAGACCGGGACGAAGGTGCTGGAAACCGAGAACACCGGCGCGCTGCTCACCGCGCCGTCCGCAGTGGGCTTCGCGGTCGCGCAGCTGGCCCGCGTGTGCGCGGAGGTCGGCAGCTCGCTCAAGGCGCACAACGCCGACTACCTGCCCGCGGAATCGCTGCGGCGGCTCATGCAACGCGGGGTGGCGGCGGTCAACGTCGCGCCGGAGTTCGGCGTCGTGGAGACCAGGGCGTTGCTCGCGCTGCTCGACGAAGCGGGCCTCGCCGCCGAGCGCGACGAATTCCTGCGGCTCGCCCACGATTCGGGCTCGTGGCGGAAATGGCTGAAGCCGGGCACCGCCGCGACCGATCGCGAGCGCGCCGTCATCGCCGGGCACTACGTGTTCGCGACCGACGAGTTCCGCGAGCTCAAAGACCGCGTCGCGAACCAGGTTCCCGACGTCGACGCCCGGCTGCGCGCCGCGATCTACGCCGCCCAGCTGCACTATCTCGCGAACACCTCCCCCGACTCCGCCCCCGCGCCCGTCCTCGCAGAAAGCGTCCGCACGGCATGACTGTTTCCGGCGATTACCTGAACGAAATCTTCCCGGCGACCGGCGCCAGCGGCCCGGGGCACGCCACCGACGGCCTCACGATCACGTCGCTGAACGGGACGAAGGTCGTGCGCAAGGGCTGGGGCGAGGAACGGTGGCTCGTCGCCGAGGGCGCGCCGTTCGGGTTCAAGGTCATCCATCTCAAGGCAGGCGAGCGCACCAGCCTGCAGTACCACGAGCGGAAGGAGGAGGCGAACCTCATCGTGCGCGGCGAGGGACTCCTCCGCTACGCCGACCGCGCGGGCGAAGAACTCGCGACGCGCGCGCTGGCCCCGGGCGACATCGTGCACGTGCGGCCGCTCGCCGTGCACCGGATCGAGGCGGCCACGGACATCACCCTGGTCGAGGTTTCGACACCGGAGCTGGACGACGTCATCCGGCTGTCCGACGACTACGGCCGCGGCGACGGGCGCATCGAGGCCGAGCACGAAAGGCGGGACTGACATGGCCGAATACCGGGTCGGCCGCTACGACTACCCCGGCCAGCTCCCCGGGCTGGACGAGGACCTCCTGCCCGCACTCCGCGAAACGCTGCTGCGCGGCGACTACGTGCTCGGCGCCGCGGTGGACCGGTTCGAGCGCGCGTTCGCGGGCTACCTCGGCGCGCGGCACGCGGTCGGGGTCAACTCCGGCACCGACGCGCTGATCCTCGCGCTGCACGCTCTCGGCGTCGGCCCCGGCGACGAGGTGATCACCGTCGGCAACACCTTCCACGCGAGCGCGCAAGCAGTGGTGCGCGTCGGGGCGAAGCCGGTGCTCGCCGACTGCCGTCCCGACAACTACCTGCTGGACCTCGGACAGGCCGAAGCGGCGGTCACCCCGCGCACCCGGGCGATCATCGTGGTCCACCTGTTCGGGCAGTCCGTCGACATGGCCGCGGTGCACCGGCTCGCCCAGCGGCACGGCCTGCTCGTGCTGGAGGACTGCGCGCAGGCGGTCGGGGCGTATTCCGGCGGAGCCCGGGTCGGGACGACGAGCGACGCCGGGTGCTGGAGCTTCGCACCGTCGAAAAACCTCGCCGCGGCCGGTGACGCCGGGGCGATCTCGCTCAACGACGACGACCTCGCCGCGTCGTTGCGGAGGCTGCGCCATTTCGGGCAGGACAAGCAGAACGAGCACCAGACGGTCGGCTTCAACTCGCGGCTCGACACGGTGCAGGCACTCGTGCTCGGGCACAAACTCCCGCAGCTGGACGAGTGGACCCGGCAACGGGTGGCGATCGCGGACGCGTACCGCGAGCGGCTCGCCGGGCTGCCGGTGTCCTTTCAGGACGGTGCGGGCCCCGGCGAGCACGTGTACCACCTGTTCCAGCTGCGCACCGAGCGACGGGACGCGCTGGTCGCGCACCTGCGGGGCGCGGGCATCGACGCCGTGGTCCGGTATCCGCATCCGATCCACCTGCAGGAGGCGTTCGCGTCGCTCGGGCACCGGCGAGGCGATTTCCCGGTGGCCGAGGACCTCGCGGCCACCACGCTGTGCCTGCCGCTGTTCCCGTCGATGACCGCCGACCAGATCGACCTCGTCTGCGACGGGGTGCGGGAGTTCTTCGCCCGCTGACCGCTTTTCCGCATCGTTTCCGAGTGCCGGGAGTCGCCCATGCCCATCGCCCTGACCCTGCCGGACGGCGCGGTCCTGTCCTGCCGCGCCGTCCTGTTCGACCTCGACGGCGTGCTCGTGGACTCGATGCCGACGATCGTCCGGCAGCTGCGGGAGTGGGCGGCCGGGAGAGGGCTCGAACCGGACCGGGTCGTGGACCTGTCGCACGGGCGCGGCAACCTCGACCTGGTCCGGCTCGTGGCGCCGGATCTCGATGCCGAGCGGGAGGCCCGGCTCATGGAGGAGCGGGAGGTGCACGACGTCGACGGCATCACTGCCCGGCCCGGGGCGCGCGCCGCGCTCGATGCGTTGCGGGGGTCGGCGTGGGCGGTGGTGACGTCGGGGAACGACCGGGTCGCGCGGGCCCGGTTGCGGGTGACGAATCTGCCGGTGCCCGGGGTGCTGGTCACCGCTGACGACGTCCGCAAGAGCAAGCCGGATCCAGAGGGGTATCTCGCCGCGGCAGCCGGTCTCGGGGTCCGGCCGCGGGACTGTGTGGTGTTCGAGGACGCGCCCGCCGGAATCGCGGCGGCGCGGGCGGGCGGGATGCGGGCGGTCGGGGTGCTGGGCACGGTCGCCGAACTGGACGTCGAGCACACGGTGCCGGACCTGGCCTCGGTCGGCGTGAAGCCATGACGGCGGCTGGACACCAGCGGAGGCACGGCGCACAGATCGACGAGATGCTGATCGGCACGAAGCCATGACGACCACGGAAGTCCGCCAAGGGCGCGGCACCCGGCTCGGGGTCGCGGCCGCGTTCCCGTTGTTCCTTGCCCTCGGCGCGGCGACAGCGGGGCTCGGCGCCGCGCTGCCCGCCGTCACCGAACGGTTCGCGCGTGCGGGCGATTCGGGCGGGCTGCTGGTCAGCCTCTACAACGCGGGTGCGCTGCTGGCGATCGTCGGCTGCGGGGCGAGCAAACGGTCGGTCACCGCGCGCGGGGAACTCGCCGTCATGATCGGGCTGTTCGCCGCGGGCTGCGCGGGGGCCGGACTCGCGCCGTCGTGGCCGGTGCTGCTGGTCTCGGTGACGGTGGCGGGCTGCGGTTACGGCGGCGCGGTGCTGCACGTGAACACCGCCTTCGCGCGCGGGGCCGGGCATCGCGCGGTGCTCCTGCTCAACCTGGTGAACGCGACGTTCGGCCTGGGCGCCGTCGCGGGGCCGTTCGTGGTCGGGCTGGTTCCGGATCCGCTGGTGGTGTTCCTCGGCGTCGGGGTGCTCGCGCTGCTGTCCTTCCCGGCTTTCCGGTGCGCTGTTCGCGAATCCGGTGTCCGGGAAGGGAAACCGCCGTTCGCGACGGTGACGCCGTTCCTGGTGCTCGCGTTCTGCTACGCCGGGCTGGAGACCGGGATCGGGGCTTGGGCGGCGACGCACCTGACGTGGACCGGGCTCGCCCCGGCTTCGGCCGCGCAGTGGGTTTCGCTGTACTGGCTCGGCATCACCGCCGGACGGTTCGTCGTTCCGTTGTTCGCGCGCGGGCCGCGGCGGATCGTCGGGTGGTGCTTGCTCGCCGCCACGGTCGCGACCGCCGCGGCGATGTGGGCGGTCGCCGCGCCGTACGCCTACGTCGTGGCCGGATTCGCGCTCGCCGCGGTCTTTCCGACCGTGATCGCGTGGCTGGCGACGCTGATCACCGCGGTGCGGCAGGGGAACGCGCTGCTCTTGGTGGCGGAGATGGCGGGCAGCGTGACGCACCCGCTGGTGATCGGCTGGGTCGCGGCGGCGGCCCGGCCCGCGGCGGTCCCGCTCACGATCGCGGTCCTCGGGGTGCTCGCGCTGGCAGCGTCGCGGCGGGCCGGGCGGAAGGCGTCCGCATGAGTGTTTTCGGTTATCTGGACCGGTTTTCGTTCCGGCCCGGCGAGGAGGTCGTGTGCCGGTTCACCTCGGCCGGGCCGGTGGCCGTCGATCTGGTCCGGCTGCTCCACGGCGACACCTCGCCGGACGGGCCGGGTTTCCGCAGCGAGGACATCAGTGCGGTTCCGGCAGTGACCGCGCCCGGCGGCGAGCAGCCGATCCGCCCCGGATCGTTTCTGCACGCCGAAGCGGTGGTGCCGGCCGGGACGACCGCGGTCCGGCTTTCGGTGCTCGCCTGGCCGACGCTGCCCGCGGCGGGAGCGGCGCAGGGCTTGCTGAGTCTGACCACAGTGGACGGTTCGGCGGTCTTCACCCTTGCCCTGGACGAAACTGGCCACCCGATTCTGAGCGACGGCACGGTGCGGGCCCGGCTCGACCGGCCGTTGCGCGAACGCCGGTGGTACCGGCTCACGGCCTCGGCGGGACCGGACAGCGTCACGCTGGCCGCGGTCCCGCTCGATCCGGTGCCCGGGGAGGAGGAACCGGCGCACGCGACCGGACCCGGCGTGGACCTGAACGGGGCGTCCGGGGTGGTCGCCGCCGCCGTCACCCCCCGTCCTTCCGGGTGCTACAACGGGAAACTCGAACGTCCCGAGGTCCGCGACGGGGCCGGGCCGGTGCTCGCGGACTGGGCGTTCGAGCGGGAGACGACCGGCTGCCGGGCGGTCGACGTGTCCGGCCGCGAACGGCACGGGCTGCTGGCGAACGCACCCGCCCGCGCCATGACCGGGCCTGCCTGGACCGGCGAGACGCTCGACTGGCGGACGGCGCCGGCGCAGTACGGCGCGATCCATTTCCACGACGACGACCTGGCCGACGCGGGCTGGCCGGCCGGTGCGCGCCTTTCCCTCCCGGACGATCTGCGCAGCGGGATCTACGCGGTCCGGCTGCGCTGCGCCGGGCACACCGACCACGTCCCGTTCGCCGTCCGCGCGACCGGCGCGCGGGCCGACGTCGCCTTTCTGCTGCCGACGTTCACCTATCTCGCCTACGCCAACGAGCAAACCGGCGACCCGGCGGCGATGACCGATCCGCTGGACGTCGCGCTGCGGACGCACCCCGGCTTCGGCAAAAGCCTCTACGACCGGCACCGCGACGGCTCCGGCGTCTGTCATTCGACCGCGCTGCGGCCGATCCTCACCCTGCGCCCGGACTACCGGCACTGGCACTACGACGCGCCCCGGCATTTCGGCGCCGACCTCTATCTCGCGGACTGGCTCGACCAGGCCGGCGTCGAGTTCGACGTCCTCACCGACCACGACCTGCACGCCGAGGGCGCGGCGGCGCTGGAGGGCTACCAGGTGGTGCTCACCGGATCGCATCCCGAGTACCACAGCACGGCGATGCTCGACGCGCTGCACGGCCACCTCGGCGCCGGACGGTGCCTGATGTACCTGGGCGGCAACGGGTTCTACTGGGTGACCTCGCAGCATCCGCGGCATCCGGAGGTCATCGAGGTGCGCCGTTCGCGGGGCGTCCGCAGCTGGGAAGCCGCCCCCGGCGAGGGGCACCGCGCGAGCACCGGCGAGCCCGGCGGCCTGTGGCGCGAGCGCGGTCGCTCCCCCAACGCGCTGACCGGGATCGGCATGGCCGCGCACGGCTGGAGCGAACGCGGCCGCGGCTACGTGCGCACCGCCGCGTCCCGCGATCCGCGCTGGGCATGGGTCTTCGAGGGCATCGCCGACGACGTGCTGGGCGATTTCGGCCTGGTGATGGGCGGCGCGAGCGGCGACGAACTGGACCGGTTCGACGCCGCCCTGGGCAGCCCGCCGCAGACCGTGGTGCTGGCGACGTCGCAGCCGCACGACGAGAACTACCACCAGGCGGTGGAAGACGTCCTGGAGATCCGGCCGGGCCTGAGCGGCCCGGCCAACCCCGCCGTCCGGTCGGACCTGGTGCTCGTGGAGCAGCCCTCCGGCGGCGCGGTGTTCTCGGCCGGGTCGATCGCGTTCCTGGGCAGCCTGTCCTTCAACGGCTACCGGAACAACGTCTCCCGGCTGGTCGCCAACGTCCTGGACAACTTCCGCCGCCGGTGACCGCCCGGCTCAGACCTTGCGCGGCACCGAGGCGACGAGGGTCTTGCCGGTGCCGTGGCCGAGGTAGATGTCCACCTTGCTGAACCCGCCGGACGGACCGGGCTCGGTCCAGCCGAAGGTCTTGTAGTCGTTCGACGCCGTCCGCGTCTGGACGTCGAACAGCGTGCCCGCCTGCCGGAACTCGAAGGTGATCGTGGTGCTCCCGGACCCGGCGTCGTCACGGACGTAGCCGCTGACGCCGACCGCGCGGTTGTACCAGGTCAGCGTGCCTCCGGCGGCGCCGCCGATGATGTCGTCGCCGAAGTCCGACGTCGGATAGCCCGCCGCGTTCGCGGTCCCCGCGCCGCCGAGCACGGCGACTGCGGAGACGACGAGACTGACCGCGATGCGTTTCATGGCATTCCCCCAAGGATGGTCGATTCTGGGCGGAATCGTACTTCGCCGCTCGCGGCGGCGCGGAACTATCCGCGAATTGCCGTTTCGCCTCCGTTGTCCCGATGGCTTCGGGGTGCGGACGCTGGCCGCTTCGGCTTGGCCGCGGCGACCGGCTCCTCCAGCGTCTCGGCGAGCGCTTCGCGGGCGGGGAACGGCGGGCGGCCGGTGTCCACCCCGCCCGGGCTGGACGCCATCGTCGAAACGCGGGTCAGCGACGTCGCTCTCGGCGACGATCTCCCGGGATTGGCGAGCAAGGCGACGCGGTTGCGCTGGGCATCAGCGGGCTGGGCTCGCGTCGGCCGCGCGGCCTGTGCTGGTTGCCACGTCGGTGTCTGCTCTTCGCGCGATCCCTCGCTGCGCGGGAGATTCGCATCCCTGCCGCCGCATCGGCACGCCCGTCTCCGCGCACACGTCCCGTCGCCGCTCAACTCTCGGCCACCCGCTGCTCAACCACCCAACCGCCCGGCGTTCAACCACTCGGCATCCGCCGCCCGGCGCCCGGCGCCCAACCACGCAGCCAACCGCCACCCAGCCGCCCGCCGCTCAGGCGCGCGGCGTGCAACCACCCGGCATCCGTCGCCCAGCGCCCGTCGTTCGCGCCGTTTCCTCCTGGCAGGCAAGCGAACCTGGCTATCCCTTTCCGCGAACCGAGCCGCGGGCGAGGCGAGTCAGACCACTCCGGCCGCGATCAGCTGTTCCCAGATCACCCCCTGGTCCACTACCTCGACGCCGAGCTTCTCGGCCTTCGTCAGCTTGCTGGCGCCGACGTCGGCACCGGTGATGAGCAGGTCGGTGCTCGCCGAGACGGACGACGCGGTGGTCGCGCCCGCGGTCTCGCACAGGCGCTGGAAGGTGGGGCGCGGCACCTTCTCCCCTGATCGCGGGTCGCTGATCGCGCCGGTGACCACCACGGTCTTGCCTTCCAGCGGCGCGCCCGCGACGACCGCGGGCGGGAGGTCTTCTTCCAGGACGTCCAGGGACACCCCGCGTTCCCGCAGGCGTTCGAGTTCCGGGCGCAGCCGGGTGAGGTGCTCCACCAGCGAGGCGGCGACCTTGGGGCCGATGTCCTCGACCGCCACCAGCCCGTCGACGCCCGCGTCGAGCACTGCTTCCAGCGAGGCGAATCCGGCCCGGCACAGCCGCGCGGCGGTGCCTTCCGACGCCATCGGGATCGCGAGCCCGATGAGCGCCCGGCGCAGCCCGACCTGGCGGCTGGCGTCGATCGACTCGATCATCCGCGTCGCCGAGACCTCGCCGATGCGGTCGAATTCCAGCAGGCGTTCCCTCGTCAGCCGGTAGAAGTCCGACGGGTGCTCCAGGATTCCGGCCTCGGCGAGCCGTTCGATCCACACGCCGCCGATCGCGTCGATGTCCGCGGCCGCCCTGGACGCCCAGTGGATCAGCCGCCGCACGGTCTGCGCGGGGCAGGAAACGTTGGTGCAGAAAAGTTCCCGGCTGTTGCCCTGTTCGGTGAGCGGCTGCTCGCACGACGGGCACGTCGAGGGCGGCACGATCTCCTGTTCCGCGCCGGTCCGTTTCGACTCGTCGAGCACCCCGGCGACGAACGGGATCACGTCGCCCGCCCGGCGCACCAGCACGGTGTCGCCGATCTTGATGCCGCGGGCGCGGATGACCTCCTGGTTGGCCAGCGTCGCGCGCGTGACCGTGGTCCCGCCGACGAACACCGGCTCCAGCCACGCGACCGGCGCGATCTTGCCGGTCTTGCCGACGTCCCAGACCACATCGGACAGCACGGTCGTCTTCTCCTCGGCGGCGAATTTGTACGCCAGCGCCCCGCGCGGCGAACTCGAACGGGTGCCCGCGGCGGCGTACGCGGCGCGGTCGGCGAGGCGCAGGACGGCGCCGTCGATGTCGTAGTCCAGGTCGTTGCGCTGCTGTTCGATCGTGGTGATCACCTCCTGCGCGGAGGCCGCGTCGGCGCAGCGGCGCATGTCCGCCGCGGTGAACCCGAGCGCCAGCAGGCCGCTGCCCAGGTCGGTTTCCGTGCTGCCGGGCTCGGTGTCCAGGTCGAAGGCGAAGAACCGCAGCCGGCGCTCGGCGACCGCGGCCGGGTCTTTCGCGCGCAGGGTGCCCGCGGCGGCGTTGCGGGGGTTGATCAGCGGTTTGTCCGGGTGCGCGGTGTTGTAGGCGGCGAACGTCGAGCGCAGCATCACGGCCTCGCCGCGGACCTCCACCCGGCCCGGGGCGCTGACCTGGTGCGGGATGCCGTCTGCCAGCGCCTTGACCAGCATGGTCACGTCGTCGCCCGTGGTCCCGTCGCCGCGGGTGACCGCGCGGGCCAGGCGGCCGTCCTCGTACACCAGGGCCAGCGACAGGCCGTCGAGCTTGGGCATCACGACCACCGGCTGGCCGGGGAACCGGTCGAAGAACGCCTCGACCTGCTCCGGCCGCGTCGCCTTCTCCAGCGACAGCATCGGCCGCGAATGCCGGATCGGCGCGTGCAGCACCGCCGGCCCGCCCACCTGGTCCAGCGGATTCGGGTCCGGGGCCAGCTCCGGGCTCGCCTCGATCAACCCGCGCAGCTCGTCCTCGATCGCGTCGTACTCCGCGTCCGCCACCGCCGGCGAACCCCGGTAGTACGCGTCGCGCAGCACCACGACCTGATCAGCGAGCTCCTGAATACGTTCCCGAACGTCCACGAACCGGAACGCTACCTGGCACCACCGACAAAACCCGGCTGCGACGCAAGCCTGCCGGTCAGGACCGCAGTCACCATCCCTCGGACCTCGCCAGGACAGCCCGGCGCTCCGCGCGGGGCGGACCCACCGTCCGCGGCGCCGGTTCGGCCGGGAATATTCTTCGCGCACCATTCCGGAATACTCGCTCCGGCGATCGATAATCCGGTTTCGGGAATCAGTCGGAGCACTGTGTCACAAAAGGCGCGGATCCGGCGATGAAACCGCGAGAAGGCGGCGCGTGGAATCCGGAGGGGATCGCCGATGAAGCGTAAAGCAGGCCGCGGCAACTCGCCGGACGAGCGCGAGCGCCGGCGCGCCCGCCGCTGATTCCGGGCGGATCCTGATCGGCTGCGGAATCCGCGGTGCGGCAGGCGAGATCTGCGCAATGCGCGCCGGTTCGGTGCTGTCGCCGGGGCTGTCGCCGAAAGAATACTCACTGCTTCTGGGCCGCATGCTGAGCCACCCGAAAGGCCTTCGGGACGGGAATGGAAAAAGTTACTCGACGACGCCCGGGAACGGGGTGTGGTATTCGATTACAGCGACGGGGTTTCGCCGTTGTGCCGCGTGACCGCACCGGCGCGGTCGCAAGCTGACGTCCGTGAGGGGAACCCTGAGGGACTCTGATTCCAATGCCAGGGACTTAAGGATGTGTTGCGGGGCGGCGTGGTGGCGTGAAAGGCAACGAGGCTCCGGCTAGGA